>CAZZEY010000179.1:0-3731 GCA_964653445.1 uncultured Syntrophaceticus sp.
GGGGGGAGTTGGCATGACAGTTTCCCGGGAAATCAGGATAGAAGGGGTGGTCCAAGGTGTGGGATTTCGTCCCTTTGTATTTAGACTTGCCAGTGAATTCGGGATCAATGGTTGGGTTTTGAATTCTTCTGAGGGTGTTACCATCTGGGCTGAGGCGGAAGAAGAGGTTATCGCTTCCTTTTACCAGGAGATTCTTAACCATCCACCTAAACTGGCTATGATCGTCAAACACAGCATAAAGCACCGGGATCTAAAGGGGTTTGATCACTTTTTTATCAAACACAGTGAGAGAAGCGACCACAAGGATGTAATCATCTCCCCTGATGTCAGCACCTGTGAGGATTGCTACAGGGAGATCATGGACCCGGGTGACCACCGCTATCACTATCCCTTTACCAACTGTACCAACTGTGGTCCCCGTTTTACAATAATTATGGATGTTCCCTATGACCGGGAAAAAACCACTATGCGGGATTTTCCCATGTGTCCGGAGTGCGCCCGTGAGTTTGATGACCCTATGTTCAGGCGTTTTCATGCCCAGCCTAACTGCTGCCCTAAATGCGGGCCGCAGACAACACTAAAGGATCTGGAGGGGAATATCTATAAAGGACTTGGGCATCAGTTTTTGAAAGAGGGGAAAATACTGGCGGTAAAGGGATTAGGGGGGTTTCACCTGGTCTGTGACGCCACCAAAAGAGAACCTGTAGCAGCTTTAAGAAAAAGAAAGGTAAGGGAGTTTAAGCCCTTTGCTGTAATGTGCAAAAATTTGGATGTTGTCAGGAGGTACTGCCGGCTTTCCCAGTGTGAAGCAGAACTATTGGAGAGCCCGGCACACCCAATAGTGATCCTGAAGCGGCTGCGGTTTGATGATCTGCCACCTGAGATCGCACCAGGAATTGATACCCTTGGAGTGATGCTTCCTTATACACCCCTGCATCATCTTCTCTTTGCTGAGGGGTTGGAGATTCTGGTTATGACCAGCGCTAATATCAGTGATGATCCACTGATCATAGATAATGATGAGGCATCAAAAAAATTAAAAGGGATTGCTGACTATTTTCTGATTCACAATCGCCAAATTTATAATCGCTGTGATGATTCAGTGGCAGCTGTTGTGGGTGGTGGTGTGCAGATTTACCGCCGTGCCCGGGGTTATGTGCCACTGCCTGTTGAGCTGCCTGTGGATCCCCCTGGTGTAATACTGGGTTGTGGTGGGGATTTAAAAAATACCTTTTGTATGACCAAAGGGAGAGGGGCTTATCTCAGCCAGCATCTTGGGGATATCAACCACTATGGGAACTACCAGCAGTTTTTATATACTATTCCCCGTTTTGAAACCATGTTGGATGTTAAGCCAGATATCATAGTTTATGATCTTCATCCAGACTATATGGCAACCCGCTGGGCAAAGGGTCTGCAGGGGGTGCAGAAGGTAGCTGTGCAGCACCACCAGGCTCACATGGCCAGCTGTCTGGCAGAAAACCAGGTAACTGAACCTGTTTTAGGGGTGGTCTGTGATGGGACAGGATATGGGCTTGATGATGCCATCTGGGGTTTTGAGTTTTTTGCAGGTACTCCAGAACATCTAGAGAGAATAGCCCATCTGGATTATATGCCGCTGCCAGGGGAGATCACTATCAAACACCCATCAAGGATGGCTTTTACCTATTTATATGAACTTTTTGGTGATGCAGGTTTGCAGTACGCCCAAAGATATTTGCCCGCACTATCCAAAGAGGAGCAGGGCGTATTGGTGAAGCAGTTGGAGAATAGAATTAATACTGTCCTGACCTCCAGCTGCGGCCGACTGTTTGATGCTGTATCTGCACTGCTGGGTATTTGCACTAAAGTGCAGTATGAAGGGCAGGCTGCCATTGAGCTGGAAACTCAGGCAGATAGAAATGCTGCTGATCCCTATAGCTTCGATTTTAACACAGCTTCCAGGCCTTATACACTAGGCGCTCGCAAAATATTTGCGGGTATACTGGATGATCTTCAGCGAAATGAGCCTGTTTCAATAATTGCTGGAAGGTTTCACCGCACAGTTGCCGAAATGATCATTATGGTTTTGGAAAAGATGCGGGATGATACAGGTTTGAATGTTGCGGCTTTAAGCGGTGGGGTGTTTCAGAATAGACTGCTGTTTCTCCTGCTCCATAAAAAACTGGTGGAGCGAGGGTTTGAAGTGCTTGTTCATCATAAGGTTCCGACCAATGATGGTGGTGTATCTTTAGGACAAGTTTATATTGCGAGTGAGGTGATCAGGAAAGATGTGTCTCGCTATTCCGTCAAAGATATTAAAAATTAAAGGACAAGTAGCTGATGTGGATATCGGCGGGAATGTGAAAGAAGTAAACATTGTACTGACTCCTGAAGCTAAGGTAGGGGATTATGTGCTCCTTCATGCTGGTTATGCTATTCAAATAATTGATGAAAAAGAAGCAGAAGAAATATTTGAGGCCTGGGAGGAAGCTTATGAAGCGCTCCAGTAAGAAGGAATATGCTCGTTTTCTCCTTGATTCCATCCATCGGGAGATAGACCGTCCCATTACTGTGATGGAGGTTTGTGGTACCCATACTGTGGCTATTGCCAGGAGCGGTTTAAGGGATCTCTTGCCTGATCAGATGAGGCTTCTTTCAGGACCAGGCTGTCCGGTTTGTGTCACAGATGATCTTGACCTGGACACGGTAATGGCTTTAGCTCGCCAAGAAGGGATTATCCTGGCTACTTTTGGGGATATGATGCGTGTTCCCGGGACTGAAAGCACCCTGATGCAGGAAAAAAGCAGGGGAGCTGATGTGCGGGTTGTTTACTCACCTGCTGATGCCCTGCAGTTAGCCAGCGAGAACCCGGATTGTCAGGTGGTTTTTCTGGGAGTGGGGTTTGAGACCACAACACCGGTTGTTGCTGCAGCTCTGGATCAGGCTGTACAGATGGGGCTGAAGAATTTTTCTGTTTTTTCACTGCATAAATTAGTTCCTCCCATTATGAAGGTGCTCCTGGAGGACCCAGATGTAAAACTTGACGCTTTTCTCAACCCTGGGCATGTCTGTACTATTCTGGGTACCGAACCTTTCCGGTTTGTTGCCGAGAATTATGGGAAGCCCTGTGTGGTAACAGGTTTTGAGGCGGTTGATATCCTCGAAGCCCTGCTGATGATAGTGCGTCAATACAGGGATGGCTCTCCTGCTGTGGATATCCAGTATAAAAGGGCTGTGCGGCCTGAGGGGAATCCGGTGGCAGTAGGGTTTATTGAAAATTATTTCCAGCCTGTGGATGCACTCTGGCGGGGGATCGGTTTAGTGGCTGCAAGTGGTTTGGAACTGCGGGAGGAATATGCACAATTTGATGCCAGAAAACGCTTCCCGATCTCTATAAAACCCGGGCAGCGCAGGAAAAAGTGTGCCTGTGGGGAGGTTTTAAAAGGATTGAAACTTCCCTTTGAATGCCCTCTTTTCGGTAAGGTATGCACTCCAGCTAAACCTGTGGGACCCTGTATGGTTTCCACCGAAGGGTCATGTGCGGCATATTATCGTTATGGAAGGAAGAAAGCTGGTGTTAACAGTTGAACTCAAATGATGATGTGATTATTCTGGGGCATGGCAGTGGTGGAGCACTAACTAACAGATTGATTAAAGAAGTTTTCCAGGATGCCTTTGAAAATCCGATTTTGGATGAACTGCTGGATGCTGCGGTCCTGGATATGGGTGGGGGGAGGATAGCTTTTTCC
>CAZZEY010000180.1:0-3719 GCA_964653445.1 uncultured Syntrophaceticus sp.
GAAAGCAAAAGTTGACACATAAGGAGATGATAGAAATGAAGATATCAAAGGAGAGAAAAAAAGAGCTTCGGTTACAATATAAGCTGACGAAACCTGATATGGGTATATTTGCGGTAATCAATGAAAGCAGTTCTAAGTATTATTTACAACCCACACAAAACTTAAAAGGTATGATCAACAGCACTCGCTTTAAGTTGGACGGGGGTATTCACCCAAGTAGAGAACTGCAAAAAGATTGGCTGGAAATTGGTAGTGATGGGTTTGAAATAAAGATTCTTGAAGAAATCAAATACGATGAGGATGAATCCAAAACCGATTATACAGAAGAATTAGAGTTATTGAAAATGATATGGGTTGAGAGGCTGACAAAAAAAGGCATATCTCTTTATTAGAAAAATCTATCACCTGAATAAGGCGATGATTACAGCTCTTTTTTTGTTGTTAGTAGGAAAACTTATACAAAGAATAGAATTGATTATGAAGAGATGAGGTGGTAGGGGGATTAAGTATGTGCGGCCGCTTCAGCCTAACAGTTGAGATAAAGGATCTTTTCACATATTTTAATATTCAAAACGGGTATATCGATTATCAACCTAACTTTAATATATCACCTGGACAAAAAATACCTGTTATTACCGGTACATATGACAAACGGCGATTATCATTGATGCGCTGGGGCTTAATACCTTCATGGGCCAAAGTGCCATCTGTTGGTTATAAAATGTTCAATGCCAGGGCAGAAACTATCGATCAGAAGCCTTCATTTCGCCACGCTTTTTTTAGAAGACGTTGTTTGATCCCTGCGGATAGTTTCTATGAATGGAGACAAAAAGGGGAGTCTCCTTTTCGTATTTATTTGCCGGATAAGCCGCTCTTTGCATTAGCAGGGATTTGGGAGTTGTGGCGGCCACAAGAGGGTGAAGCAGTTCTTTCCTGCAGTATGGTTACAACCGAACCCAATGCTTTTATGCAGCATATACACAACCGCATGCCTGTGATCCTCGGTGATGAGGAAAGGATGATGGCCTGGCTGGAGGGAACAGAACCCAATGATCTGAAAGAATTACTGGTTCCCTATAGTGGTCAGATGGCTGTGGAGTTATACCACTTATAAATTCAATGATTTAACCTGCCACCAACACCACTCTGGTATACTATTTATTAAACAGACAGAACTGTCCTCGAAAGAAACACCCCTGAAGGGGAAGGAGGGTTATGTATGTTGAGAAAAGTGAAAAATTCTGTACTGGAGCTCGTCGAGGGCGATATCACCGATATGGATACAGATGCTATTGTCAATGCCGCAAATTCCTACTTGAAACATGGAGGTGGAGTAGCGGGAGCAATTGTAAGGAAAGGCGGTCATATAATCCAGGAGGAGTCAGATAAAATAGGTTACTGCCCTGTTGGACAGGCAGTTATCACTGGTGCAGGTAGTCTTAAAGCGAAGTATGTGATTCATACGGTGGGACCCCGTAAGGGTGAAGGCGATGAAGATGAAAAGTTGAAAAATGCTGCTTTGAACAGCCTTAAGTTAGCAGACCAGGATGGTATAGAGAGCCTAACTTTTCCGGCAATCAGCGCTGGTATTTTCGGTTTTCCTATTGAGCGCTGTGCAAAGATTATGCTTGAAACAACAATTGATTATTTACGCGGTGATACCGGATTGAAGAGGGTTGTCTACTGTCTGTTTGGACAAGACAGTTTTGATGTTTTTCAGAAAGAAATAGAAAGGCAGCTTCCAGAGGAGGTCCAATGATAAATGAACGATGAACAGATATACAAACAAATCGCCGGCCTCCTGGCATCCTCAAATAATACTGTAGTGGTAACAGGAGCAGGGATTAGCACTGAGGCAGGGATCCCTGATTTTCGTGGTGAGAAGGGCATCTACCGCAAATTGGGTGAGGCTAAAGTAATGAGCCTGCTCAATATAGATGCTTTTTGGAAAAAGACCCGGGAGTTTTACGATTTTTACCGAAATTATTTTATAATGCCTAAGGTTAAGCCGAGCCGCGCTCATATTCTGCTTGCAGAAATGGAAAAGAAGGGGATGATCAGAGGTATTATTACTCAAAACATTGACAATCTTCACCAATCGGCAGGATCAAAACGTGTAGTAGCAGTTCATGGGAATGCGGAAAGTTTTATTTGCACCAAAATTGGCTGTTCTACAATGGTTGATGGTGATTATGTGCGTGGTTATTCTGATATAGTGCCCAAATGTCCTCAATGTGGAAGCATTTTAAAACCTGATGTTGTCCTGTTCGGCGAACCAATTCAAAACCACCGCCGGGCCAGGGATACTATTATGAGTGCCCAGGTGCTGGTTGTTATTGGGTCATCCTTGACTGTCTACCCACTGGCTGGTTTTGTTGGAGAATACTGCGCATGTATGGACAACTTTATTATCATTAATAAAGGCCCCACAGCATTGGATCATAAAGCAGATATAAAACTTGATACAGATAGAACAGGCTCAGCTCTTGAAAAAATATTAAAATATATCTGAATGTTTTATTGTGGAGGTATAAAATGAGATCTACAGTGGATTGTGTCCCTTGTTATATCAAACAGGTTATTTCTACTCTTCGTACAGCAGGTCTTAAAGAAGAGGAACAATATTCAATTATTAATGCACTTTACCCAACTATTGCTGAATTAGATTATACAAAAACTCCTGCTGAGAATTCTTCAATTGTTCTCTTCGAGGCTTATCGATTAATAGGAAATAATGATCCCTACAAAGAAGCAAAAGCTGCTTCAAACCGGTTAGCACGTACTTTTTATCCTGCTCTGGAAAGGATTGTTCTATATAGTGAAGACCCACTTTTGACTGCACTAAAAACATCGGTTGCCGGGAATGTTATAGATATGGGGATTAACCCGGATTTTGATATAGGTGCGAGTATCAGCCAGGAACTGCAGCGGGGTTTTCAGCGCAATGATTTCGAAATATTTTCTGAGAAGATAAAAAATGGCGGCCCCCTGGTTATAATTGGGGACAACAGCGGAGAAATTGTTTTCGATTATCTTTTGATGTCCATTCTAAAGGATTTTACCAAAGAGCTTTATTATGTTGTCAAAGGTGGCCCGATTCTTAATGATGCCACAATGGAAGATGTTGAAGAGATAGGCCTATCGTTAATAGCAAAAATAATTACAACAGGAAACAACTATCTGGGAGTGATCCCTGAAATCTGTGGAGAGGAACTCTGTTCGACAATCAAATCAGCTAGTGTGGTTTTGGCTAAAGGACAGGCAAATTACGAAACCCTGGAGGGAACAACTTTAGCAGGTGATAACACCTTTTTCCTCCTGCAGGCAAAGTGTCCTGTGATAGCAGAAAACCTTGGTGTGAAAATGGGTGATTCAGTTCTTGTACGCAACAAAGTAACTAACCCTTGATGAATTTAAGCCAAACTTTACGCTGACGGGGGCCATCAAACTCACATAGAAAAATGCCCTGCCAGGTGCCAAGCTGCAGTTTATGACTATCTATGATTAGATTGACAGATGATCCTACCAGCACAGTTTTAATATGGGCTGGAGAGTTTCCTTCTCTATGATGATAATCGCCATGATGAGGAATTATTTTGTTCAGTGTTTCTATGATGTCCTGAGCCACACTGGGATCAGCGTGTTCATTAATCATCACTCCACAGGTGGTATGGGGAGAATATATGCAGCAGATACCTCCAGTGATATTATTTTTTTGT
>CAZZEY010000181.1:0-3717 GCA_964653445.1 uncultured Syntrophaceticus sp.
CAAAGAGAGCTTGGGCGTGTTCACCTGACGCATATGCCATTTCTAAGCCGATATTCCCGCTTAAAGTGCGGGTTGGTGAAAAGATAGAACGAGGCAGAGCAGGAGCATTACCTGCCACCATAATGATTGCCATGGTTTCCCCAATAGCCCTGCCCATTCCCAAAACCACCCCAGCCATAATTCCGCTGCTGGCAGCAGGTATTGTATTATGGATAATGGTCTGCCAGCGTGGTACACCCAGAGCATAGGAACCCTGTTTATATTCCTTGGGCACCGCCCGCAGGGCATCCTCTGAAACGCTTACAATTGTAGGCAAAATCATGATTCCCAACACCAGAGATGCGGCCAAAATCCCAAAGCCTGTCTTCATCTCAGGTGATAACACTCCTCCAAACCAATGCACAGCTATATAACGCACCAGAGGTACAATAACCGTCATACCGAATAATCCATAAACAACAGAAGGGATTCCCGCCAGCAGTTCTACCGCCCGGCGGAGCCAGAGTGCAATTAGTTCAGGTGCATATTCCACCAGGAAGACCGCTGTGGTGACACCCAGGGGAACACCGATGACCAGGGCGCCCAGGGTAACCGCCAGTGTACCAATCACCATGGGGAAGATCCCAAAAACACCCTCCCCGGGCAGCCACTCTTTCCCAAAAACAAAGGGTAAAAAACCTGTTACCTCTAGAAGTGGAAAGCCCTGCAGAAAAACAAACAAACCCACCAAAATAACCGCCAAAGTTGACGCCATAGCACAGAGCAGCAGCATTTTTTCATACATTTTTTCCTTCAAAGGAGCACGACACCCCTTCCGGTGCCAGGCTTGCTTTATTGCTTTATTACCATGCAATCTTTTTCTCTTTTCCACTTTCTCACTTCCCACATCTCAATCGCCAGGCTTGCTTTTTGCTTTATTGATCTGCTGACCAGCCATAGGGACTTAGGAAACACTAACCAACCACCTATTCTACAGGCACAAAAACCTCTCCGACAATTTGCTGTCCCTCAGGGCTAAGAACAAAATCGATGAACTGTTCAGCAATTCCTCTGGGCTGCTCCTTGGTTAAATAGTAAAAATGGCGTGCCAGCTTATATGAACCGTTTTTAATGGTATCATCCTCAGGGATGACCCCCTCAACTGCTATCAACTTGACAGAATCATTGACATTCCCCAGCGAAATGTAGGCAACAGCTTGAGGATCCCCGGCAACAACAGTGCGCAGAGAACCGGTGGAGTTCTGAACACCCACCTTACTGCTGATACGGGAATTCTTCATCACCATATCTTCAAAGGCACCTCGGGTTCCGGAACCTTCTTCCCGGGTGAAGGCATTCACATCCCTATCCTCTCCACCGACTTCCTTCCAATTGGTAATCTCTCCGGCATAAATCCTTCTTATTTGTTCTCTTGTCAGGTCTTTCACCGGATTCTCTGGGTTGACCACAATGGCAATTCCATCGATGGCAATAGGAATCACCACCAGGCCTTTCTTCTCTTCTTTGCCTAGTTCCCGGGATGATGCCCCAATATCCGCGGTTCCATCCTTTGCGGCTTTAATACCAGCACTGGAGCCCCCACCTGCCACATTGATGGAGATATTAGGGTTGCCCTCCATGAAGGCATTGGCCAATTCTTCTGATAGAGGCTGAACAGAGGAAGAACCTGCGATATTGACGGTATTTTCCGGATCAGGACGGGAACAGCCCAACAAAACAGCCAGAATAAGCAGTGCAATCAAAATCAATCCATATAAACTGCCCTTTGCCCTCTGAATCATCGCAAGACCCCCCCATCCTTCTTACCAAAGGTAACCTTTTGCAAACCGATCACCTAAACGGTTTTGTCGAGCGATTTTCGTTCCACAACTACCCATATCATGCCCCTATTATATTTGTTTAAGATTAAGGAATTATTAAAAAAAGATTGAATCTATAAGAAGAAAATATCACTACTTCATGAACTGTATCAGGAGGTAACACCTAAGTTAACAAAAAAAGTTCTGGTAAATTCCTACCAGAACCCCCGTATTTTCTCGAAACACATGTTTTGAGTTATAAGTTGAGTTCAGTGCGCTCACCCTTAACCATATAGTAAGTGGACTCCCCTACATTTGTTGCATGATCCGCAATCCGCTCTAAAAATCTGGCAACTAAAAGGAGCTGTGCAGCCTGTTTGATGGTATGTGGGTCATCAACCATAAGAATCGAAAGCTCCCGAAAAACCTGATCATACAAAGCGTCCACTTCATGATCATAATCAATCAAACATTGCACCATTTCGGGGTCTTCCTTAACATAAGCATCTAAACTGATCCTGGTCATCTTTTGAGTGATCTCCATCATCCGGGGTATATCTATCAGCGGCTTAATCAGCGGCTGCCCGGAAATCCGCTGAGTTACCTTGGCAATATCAACAGCCAGGTCAGCCATCCGCTCCAGGTCTGTGATGATCTTGATGGCTGTGGTGATCACCCGAAGGTCCCGTGCCATGGGCTGCTGCAGAGCCAGCAGAGTGATACAGCTGTCCTCGATCTGTACTGTGAAATCATCAATAGCATCATCCCCATCAACCACTTGTTGAGCCAGCTCATCATCCCGCTCTTTAAGTGATTTCACTGCAAGAAAGATTGCCTCTTCCACCATAGTGCCCATTTTCAGTACATCTTCTTTCAACCCTGCAAGCTGTTCACTATAAGATTTTCTAGCCACCGGCTTCTCCCCCTTTCCTTCTAACCAAAACGGCCAGTAATATAGTCCTCGGTTTCCTTTCTGGATGGGTTGGTAAAAAGCCTATCTGTTTCATCATACTCAATCAGTGAACCATTCAGCAGAAATGCTGTATATTCCGAGATTCTCGCAGCCTGCTGCATATTATGAGTAACAACAACTATAGTATAGTCCTTTTTCAGCTCATCAATAAGGTCCTCCACCCTAGCGGTAGAAATGGGGTCCAGGGCTGAGCAGGGCTCATCCATAAGCAGGACATCAGGCTTCACCGCCAGAGCCCTGGCTATACACAGCCGCTGCTGCTGCCCCCCTGATAACTCAAGAGCTGACTTATGGATCTTGTCTTTCACTTCATCCCAGAGAGCAGCCTTCGTAAGGCTCCATTCCACAATTTCAGTGAGCTCTGCTTTGTCCCGGACACCGTGATGGCGGGGCCCATAAGCGATGTTTTCAAATATTGATTTTGGAAAAGGATTCGGCCTTTGAAAAACCATCCCTACCCGTTTGCGCAGGTTTACCACATCAAGCTCTGGCTGGTAAATATCCTCCCCATCCAGGAGAATACTCCCTTCAATTCGTACCCCAGGGATCAGATCATTCATCCTGTTCAGTGTTCTGAGCAGGGTAGATTTACCGCAGCCAGATGGTCCAATCAGGGCGGTCACCTTATGTTCGGCAATATTCAGATCAATGTCTTTTAATACCTGGTTGGAACCATAGTACAGATTTAGTTTGTGAATTTCGAACTTATTATCTCCCATATCTTCCCTGTACCCCCAATCTAAAGGTAATACTAGGTCAAGTCTGCGCTTGGAATATTAATTACCGGTCATTAAGGCAGAATTAGAGCTCTATCTTACCGGTATAAATACGTCTGCTGCCCCGGCAAGCTGTACCCTTTGCAGTGCCGAGACCTTTCATTGTATATAAGGATGATTAATAACCCTTTATGTTATGGCAAGATAGCCCCTTTTCTGATTAAGAAAT
>CAZZEY010000182.1:0-3710 GCA_964653445.1 uncultured Syntrophaceticus sp.
CTACTGTTGGGTGGGTGTTTCAATAAGACAATAAAGCAAGCCTGGCACCGAGTGAACGGGACGGCTCCTCTGCGGCGGAACCGTCCCCCTAATCGGTCCTATTTTTTCACAAGGCCCCAGTTGGGTGTAAGGGGGTGTGAGGTAGTTGTATGCCCTAAAATGGACTGCTGTGTTTTTCCTTCAATGAGGAACTGCACCTTCTGGACTCCTGGGAGCTCAGCCAGGGAGTTGGTGATGGAGTAGAGTGTCATGGTATCTCCAGCAGAGCCTCCCCAGTGTTTGGTCTGGAACTCTTTGGATAAATTCACATAAACCACACCAGATTCCGCTTTAAGCGAAAGCAGTTTTGTTTCTTGAGGAACTGTCCGGGATAGATTGGAACTCTTGGGTCCCTTAATTAATTCTTTCATAACAGCTTCTGCAGTTCTTTTACCACGTATCTCCACTTCACGTACTTCCGGTACCAGTTTTGAGACTTGTTTATCGCTGAAATATAGTGTGAGTTTTAGTTTGGTTGCTTTCTCTGTGCTGGGAGCTGTTCCGGAGACATTGCTTGGAGTAGTGCTTGCTCCTGTTTTGGAACCACTGCTGGGTGCTGTGGCCGGGTCAGTCTTTGTGCCGCTGTTTTGGTTGTCGGTTGGAGTATTTTTGTCTGTTGATTCTGTACTGTCTTCATTATTATCCTGATTTTCATCTGTAGTTTCTTCTACTATTGTCTGATTATTTTTATCACCCACATCCTCTTGGGCACCCCGGCTGCCGCACCCTGTCAATGTAAACACCAAAATCAGAGCCAGCACCAATGCCCCCATCGTGACCTTCCAGGTTAACCGCCTTCTGATTATCATTTTGAAATCCCCTTTCTTGTTTAACATCGTTTATCAAGTTTCCAATGTTAGTTTAGCAGGAAGATATTTCAACCCAATCATAGTTTATTACATGAGTATTACAGATTATTTCTAATCATTAAAAAACGCGCGGAGGGGGGCCTGGCACCGGTCCTTCTGTCGGTCAGCAGGAAGTTTTGGATTTGCAGAGAATTTTTATATACAACACCGCGCGGCGGTGGCACGGGTGGCATGGGTGGCATGGGGACGTTTCGTTTGCCACATAAATAAACGAGCAGGATGCAGTATGTCTCATGGGTGTCCTGCTCCTGGAATTAAGCAAACCTGGCGGAATGAGATGTGGGAGACGGGAAGTTGAATGTGGGAATAGACGCCTGAAGCCAGAAGTCAGATGTCGGAAAAGAGATTGTCTGTCCAATATACTTAATTAATAGAGTATTAGGCAACCTGGCAGAATAGCGGGAATGACCTCCGATGCTAACCATGGACAGGTTACTAAATAAAGCAATAAAGCAAGCCTGGCGGGAATGGATGTCGGAAGCCGGAAATCGGGGGTCGGAAAAAAAGAAGACACCCTACTGTTGGATGGGTGTTTCAATAAGACAATAAAGCAAGCATGGCAATTGAGATGTGGGAAGTGAGAGGTTGGAAGTGGGAAAAAAGATTGCTCTTGGAAGAAAGCAATAAAGCAAGCCCATTTAGTGGTTGGTGGTTGGTCATTAGTCATTGGATCAATATTCCAAATAGAGCAATAAAGCAAGCATGGCACCGTTGAAGGAGAGAAGATGCGAAAAGCAAAAACTAACCTTAATTCTTATCTATTGAATCTTTTGTTGACCCTTGTGGGTACACTGCTCTTTTTGGTGAATGCCCGGGGTCTGAGCGGCCTGTCTGGCCTTCTTTTGCTCAGCATACTGCTGATGGTTGCCCCGACACTTTTTTATATTTTCAGTGAAAGGCGTTTTTTAAGCAATGTGCAGTCCTTGTCCCTGCTGCTGATTCCCTTGTTTGCTCTGCAGTATATCTATTATCTGCAGGCTGGAGTACCTGTGGGATTTACGGACCCACATCGCCATATTTTTACCTATTGGAACTTGTTTACCGATGCAGGGGAGATTTTGTTTGAAAATGTGCAGTCGATCTCACTTAATTTTGTTGGCTTGTATGTATTATTTCGCTTTCTATCACTGGTGAGCGGTTCAGATATTGTAACACTCGCTGCAGTCATCCCCCCATTCCTTAATATTTTGATCATTCTGGCGGTTTATCTGGTTGTTGCTAGGCTCCATGAGCAGCGCACAGGCCTCTTGGCGGCCATGCTTTACGGATGGGAAAATATGATGCATGTTTTAGGCCAGGAGCTGCGCACCCAGACCATGGGTGTACTGATCCTATTCATCATCACAGCCCTACTGCTGATCCTCAATAAAAAAACAGCTCGCTCAGGTGTTTTTGGAGCGGTGATCCTGCTGGCAGGGCTTGTGACCACATCTTTTGTGTGCAACTTTTATGCCCTGCTTGTGTTCACAGGTGCTGTTGTAGCCATTGCTATTTTATTTTTATGCAGGAGAGAAATCTACTGGCTGGTTGCTAATACTATTGCCGCCGGGCTTTATCTATCTTATATTGTTTTTTATTTCTGCTACCTTATATATATCAGCAAAGGCTTCGAACCCCTGGTGGCGCAGTTCAGCCATCTGACTTTCAATGCTGTGGGTCAGGCTGCGGCTCCTGAATACGGCAGCATCATCACCCTATCTATTTTTCTTGTTTTCCTGGGAGCAGCAGCACTGGCCGTTCTAGGGCTTTTCTATCTTCTCATCAGGGTAATAACCAAATGGCGGGCTGCGGTTTGTGTCACCGTTAGCACCGGGCTGCTGATTATCATATCATTGGGTGTGATGTACTATGCGGGCATACCTGTTGCTGAGACTGTTTTTAAATCTCACCATTATCTGGATGGCATGGTTTCTTTAGCCCATGCCCAGGCAGATAGATACGCAGAAATTTACGGCGGTTTTGTGGGTGCTGCAACATACCTGATCTGGGGTATGCTTACCATTCCTTATATCTATTATGTTTTCGCTGTTCTGAAAAATAAGGAGAAAAACCCAAGAGCTGTGGTCTTTTTGGCGGCATATACTGTGCTGCTGCTCTTCTGTATGGTGAACAGGTTGAACAGCCCCCTTAATCCCGGCCGGCCTTTTGTCGCAGTGCTTATACTGCTGGCTGTGGCGATGGCATATTTCTTCATCAATATATCTGCTTCAGTCAAGTTCCGCCCCGGCAAAGCGGCGATAAAAGCAACAGCTGTATTCCTGATTCTGTGTTTTATAACAGCCAATGTGATGAAAAAGCCGGATTATATAATAGGTAATAAAGCGCCACTGCAGACAGCTGCCGGGGAAGAGGATCTGATTGTCTACTGGCACCGGGATGATGGACAGTACCTGGTGAGCGACTTTTTGGGGGAAACTGCTCAAGGAAGAAAGGTTTTTGCCTCTATGCGGATGCAGCGCTATCCATTTTTGATCAGCACTCATGAAAACAGCATCACACCACTTTATGGGATTGGTATGAAGCCTGATTATTTGAAAAACCAGCAGGGCAGCCTGGTCCTGCTGGAGGATAAGATTAATGGGGAGAGTTTCTTCCAACGGGATGAACTACCTGATACAAAAGAACTTGACCAAACAGTTCAGATGATGAGAATATATACAAATGATGATTATTTGCTGTACGCAGTGGAGTAAGTCCGCGCGCGGGGACGGTTCCGCCGCGCGGAAACCGCGCGGTAGAACCGTCCTTGTAATATGTAGTTAAGGGTTGCTCATTCATCAAGGGAATGATCCCAACCTGGGA
>CAZZEY010000183.1:0-3698 GCA_964653445.1 uncultured Syntrophaceticus sp.
AAATTCTAAGAATAAGCGAGTATACGTAAGAAAAACTTATTTTATAGAGGGAGGATGTCTTTAATGGCAAATTTTGAAGAACTATCACAAGCGGTATTTGATGGTGATGGGGACAAAGCGGTAGAAATCACAAAAGATATGTTGAGCAGTGGTGTAAATGCTCAAGACGTGATCACTAAAGGTCTAATCGTTGGTATGGAGAAAGTTGGCGTACTGTTCAAGAACAACGAAATGTTTGTGCCAGAGGTTCTTATGTCAGCTGCCGCGATGAACAACGCAGTGGATGTTATCAAGGAAAGCCAGAGTGATTTCGATATGCCGTCTTCTGGTAAGGTTGTTCTGGCAACTGTTGCAGGTGACCTGCATGACATCGGCAAAAACCTGGTTGGTATGATGATGGAGAGCAATGGTTACACAGTTTATAACCTGGGAGTCGATATTGAGCCAGATAAATTTGTGGACGCAGTAAAAGAGTACAAACCGGATATCGTTGCAATGTCTGCTCTCTTGACCACCACTATGATGGAAATGAAAAACACTATCGATGCTTTAGTTGAAGCAGGGTTAAGGGATGATGTAAAGGTCATTATCGGTGGGGCACCTATTACTCAGGGTTTTGCTGATGAGATCGGTGCTGATGGGTATGCTGAAGATGCAGCATCAGCTGTTGAGCTCTGCAAGAATCTTACAGGAGCAGAAGCATTATCTGCGTAATGACTGCCAGCAGTCTGATTAAGGTTAAACCTCAAGGAATTTTAATTTAAATATAATAGGAGGCGGCCAATAATGGATTATAAACCTGTAAAGACGTTCAGCGAATTAGCGATCAAGTCACTTGATGATTTTGTTTACGGTATCGCACCACATCCAGTAACCGCGAAGAACGGAATGGTTATCGGTGGCGGCACAGTTTACCCTGAAATCAACCTTACCTTGCCACCAATGACTGTTAATGAAAGCACTATGCCTGAAGTCAGAAGGCAGTACAGCGAGATGATTGGCGGGATCTTGAAAAGAGCCAAGGATCTCCATGCCCCAGGCATAATAGTGGAACTGGAATTGCTTCCTCCAACCACCATCGAGCCCAAGTGGGGTGTGGAGATCAGTAAGATTCTGCGGGATAAGATGTTTGAGTATGAGGAAAAGTACGGGCTTAAGAGCCTGCTCAGGATTACCCCTAACGATACCAGGGAGATTGAAAGACCCCCATTTATGAGAAGGGGAGAACTGCTGGAGAACATCTTTACAACCTTTGAGAAATGTGCAGAGGATGGCGCTGATATTCTAGCCATTGAGACCACAGGTGGTAAAGAGGTCCATGATGAGGCTCTGGTTACCTGTGACATCAGAAAAGCTATCTTCGCACTGGGTGTTTTAGGAGTCAGGGATATGCGGTTCATGTGGTCCAGAATAGTAGATATTGCCAATCGGACTGGCGCTATCCCAGGTGGAGATACTGCATGCGGATTTGGCAATACAGCCCTTGCTCTTGCCGAGCAGTCTATGATTCCAAGAGTTTTTGCAGCTGTGGATAGAGTAGCAACTGTTCCAAGAACTCTGGCATGCTTTGAAATGGGTGCTATCGGACCGGACAAGGACTGTGGCTATGAGGGGCCTTACATGAAAGCTATCACAGGAATGCCTATTGCCATGGAAGGTAAAACAGCAGCATGCGCCCACTTGAGCGCCCTCGGTAACATAGCAGCATGTGTCTGCGATATGTGGAGCAATGAGTCTGTGCAAAACGTCAAGCTGCTGAGTGCTCCAGCTCCTGTGGCATACATGGAACAGCTTATTTATGACTGCCGGCTGCTGAACGAGGCAGCAGCAGATGGAAAAGAATATGCCCTTAAAATGAGAGATTGGCTGGCCAATTCAGACTCCAAATTGGATCCCCAGGCCTATGTTTTGAGGCCAGATGTTGTATTGGAAATCAGTAAGGAACTGGTAAAAGAAACAGATGCTTTTGTTAGAACCAAAAAAGCAGCTGCACTAGCTGTGGAAGCTCTCAAGAAAGGGGCAGCAGCAGGTGAATTGGATCTCCCGGCAAAGGAGAAGAAGTGGCTGGATATTATCGGTTCTCAAGTTGATTCAATACCTGACAATTGGGAAGAATTGTGGTACGACTTGCAAAAATCCCTGGATCTCAGCAAATGGAGGCCAGAGGAATACGACCTGGAGGTAAATGCAGCTAAAGCCGTTTCCGCCGGTTAATAGAGATACTAATCTGAGCAATGGACCGATATGGGGAGCTTGCACAGGCGATAGTGGATGGGGATGAAATACAGGTCCTCAAAACAGTCAGGCGGCTCTTAAAAAACGGAGCTGATCCACTAAAGGTAATTAACGTCGGGTTGGTCGGTGGAATGGAATCCGTAGGGTACATGTTCAGTAAAAAAGAGATCTTTATTTCCGATGTTCTAATATCTGCTAGAGTAATGAAAAGTGGGATTGACCTGGTGAGAAGAATATGCAAAGCACCAGCCAGACGGCCTCTGGGAAAGGTTGTGCTGGGAACGGTTAAAGGTGACATACATGACATCGGGAAAAACTTGGTGGGCATAATGCTTGAGAGCGGCGGTTTTCTGGTCTTTGACCTAGGAGTAAATGTTGAACCACAGCAGTTTGTCAAAGCAGTAAAAGAACACAATGCCCAGATATTGGCCATGTCCGCTCAGCTGACAACCACTGTGCTGAACATGCAAACCACCATTGAAGCCATTAAAGCGGCTGGAATGAGAGATGATGTCAAGATCATCATAGGTGGATTAGCTGCATCCCGGCGTTTTGCAGACAAGATCGGTGCTGATGGATACTCTCATGATGCTTCTTCAGCGGTTTGCCTCTGCAGAATGCTGCTGAAGATACGTCAAACAGGCGGGAGGAACAGGGGGCCGGATTTAAGAATCGTGAAACGCCAAAGGTGTGAACGTTCAGATACCTGATTTCACTGCCTGAAAGAAATAAATGTTCCTACACTGGGAGCGCGGCAGCAGACATACCAGTAATTATTGACTATGTTTCATCCAGTCTGGTGCCGGCTCCCGTTTTTGTTCTTGTGGCACGGGTGTGGCACGGGGACGTTTCGTTTGCCACACCGCTAATGTTTTTGTGGAAATGCCCTTGCTGTGGTTTTGTGCGGAAAAAAGGTAAAATGCAATAATGTGCAATAACGATAAAACAGCGCATTATAATGAAAATTAATGCGCGATAGGATATAATATAATGCAATTATGAGAGTGTACATGCATAAAAGGATGCATTGTAGGATAGGTTTAAAAGTAATTAAAAAGTGCTACAAAGTGCTATAACGTATGTTTGGTAGTAGATAGTAATAGTGCATGGTAAAATGCAAACCATGTCAGGTTCTACCCCTCATAAGGTGATGTTTTCAGCGGCACCCTGGTCCGCATAGCCAGGCGCAGACGACGTTCCACCTCATTCCAGTTGACCAAACTCCACCAGGCTCTGACATAATCAGCACGCCTGTTTTGATAGTCTAAATAGTAGGCGTGTTCCCATACATCCACAACAAGCACCGGAATCGCACCCCACTGGGTGAGGTTCTGGTGCTTTTCTGCGGTGAGGATCTCCATTCTTCCCCAGGACGGCACCCAGCAGAGCACTCCCCATCCTGAAGCTTCCACCTGGATCGATGCTTCAGTAAATTGTTCTTTAAAGGATGTAAAGCTCCCAAA
>CAZZEY010000184.1:0-3685 GCA_964653445.1 uncultured Syntrophaceticus sp.
AAATGCCGCACCAGGTAAGAATGGAAGCAGTTTGTCTGATTTGTTTCGGGTTCCTTCTGGAAAAATACATACCACTTTACCTTCACTCAGCAGTGCTAACGCTTTCTTGAGGGAGGCCCTGTCTACATGGTGTCGAGAAACAGGGAAAGCCCCTAACTTATAAATTAACGATCCAAAAATCGGGTAGTTGAAAAGTTCAGCTTTAGCCATAAATTGGACACGCCTGCTCACTGCACAAGCCACAACTATTGGGTCCCAGTAACTGATATGATTGGCAATAATCAATGCTGGCCCTTTATCGGGTAAGTTTTCCATACCCTTTACTTTCCAATGGCAAAATACAGTAAAGAAAAAACGGAACAGGCTGCGGCAAAAATGATAAAACATAGCGCTAACCTCCTCCGCATACTTTAATCATATTTTCAATCACCTGATCTAGATTCAAGTCTGTGCTGTCGATGACCACCGCATCAGGTGCCATTAATAAAGGACCAACCTCCCGCTTACTATCCATCTCATCCCGGTAGGTCATCTGGCGATAAACTTCTTCCCTGGTAATTGATTTTTTTGCTGCCCTCAATTCCTTTTCCCTACGCCCCACTCTCACATCTAACGAAGCAGTTAAGAAAAATTTATACTTTGCATCAGGCAGAACAACCGTACCGATATCTCTGCCCTCCATCACCACTCCACCGATGCGGGCAAAATTGCGCTGACATCTGACAAGATGCTCACGAACTGCGGGTATCTCAGCAACTCTGGACACCCCCTGGGAAACCTCTTTTTCGCGCAAAAATGGCGATACATCCTCTCCACTGCACCAGAGAGTCACAGTATCATCTTTGATATTCCTAACTAAAGAAAAATGCATCTTTTTTACTAATGAAACCAGTTCCTCTTCATCTCCCAGATCTAGTCCTGATCTCAGAGCATAATAAGTTACTGCTCGATACATGGCACCTGTATCGATATATAGATAACCGATTCTTTGTGCCAACATTCTGGCAACTGTACTTTTTCCGGATCCAGCCGGACCATCAATAGCAATATTCGATCTGCGGGGCACCTTTCTCACTCCCGCCCTATTTTATCACAACTTTCGCCATCTGACTAGTTTTCCGCCCTGATACCTGCTCCCAGGCTCCCCACTACATCAGGAAAACTGGGAAATGATATATTAATACACTCAGCATTTTCTATTATGGTTTCACCGGAAGCCGCCATTCCTGCCACTGCTAAAGCCATGGCCATTCTGTGATCACCCCAGGAATTTACCTGGGCACCCTGCAGCTGACCGCCTCTAATGATCAAACCATCTGGTTTTTCTTTGATTTCTACTTTCATTTTTCGCAGCTCAGCTGCAACCGCTTTCAGGCGATCTGTTTCCTTCACCCTCAACTCAGCCGCATCACTGATCACTGTCTCCCCGTCAGCAGCTGCAGCTGCAACCGCCAGTACCGGTATTTCATCTAATACCCTGGGCAGCAGTGAGCCGCCAATGTTAACTGCCCTTAAAGCCGCAGATCTTATCAAAAGATCTGCAACATATTCTCCATTCCAGAGCCGTTTGTTCTGTACCTGAATATCAGCACCCATCATGCCCAGCACATCCAGTATACCTGTTCTGGTAGGATTGATTCCTACATCTCTTATCAGGAGTTCACTGCCGGGCACCAGTACAGCAGCTGCTAATAAAAAAGCAGCAGATGAAATATCACCAGGTATCTGTATAAACTGTCCCTTAATCGGCCGTTTGCCCTGAAGTTGGATTACATTATCTTTCACTGTCAAATCTGCACCAAAATATTTAAGCATACGTTCTGTGTGATCCCTGCTCTGTAAGGGTTGTATAACAGTAGTAGTGCCTCCAGCATTCATGCCAGCCAGAAGGATAGCTGATTTAACCTGGGCACTGGCTAGAGGCATAGTATATTCTAAAGGACGAACATTGTGTGTTCCTCTGATACAAAGCGGAGGCAGTGTATCATCATAACGCCCTCGAATCTCTGCTCCCATTTTTATTAATGGATCAATAACCCTGCCCATGGGACGCCTGCGCAGGGAATCATCTCCTGTAATCACGGAAAAGAAGTCCTGTCCTGTTAAAAAACCAAGCAGCAGACGCATAGTAGTTCCTGAATTACCAGCATCTAAGATGTCATCAGGTTCACAGAATCCATTTAGACCCTTTCCCTGAATATAAATCTTACCATCATTCTGCTGGATTTCTACTCCCAGAGCCTCCAGGCACTGCAGTGTTCTAAAACAGTCCGCACCTTTTGAGAAATTGTGTATCTCAGTATTCCCTTCAGCCATTGAACTAATTAGTCCAGCCCGATGGGATATGGATTTATCACCCGGCACACAGCAAGTTCCATTTAGTTTGCCGCCAGGTGTAATGATCAGTTTCATCTTTCATCACCATTTTTCTTTTCAATCGAAATCTCTATAGAGCACCTCAAAAACTTCCCTCAGCCACCAGAGCCAATCCTAAAGAATTTATTATTTAACCTGTATCTGATTCCCAGTAGAATTAGGCAGCAACCTGCCTACTGACAGCGCTACTTCCTGTACATCCTTAACTAGCTTGAAAAAGTTTTCCGGTGTAAGGGATTGCAGTCCATCTGATAAAGCATCCCCAGGAGAATGATGAACCTCGATTAAAAGGCCATCTGCACCTGCTGCTGCCGCAGCACGGGACATAGGTGACACCAACCACCATTTCCCGGTGCCATGGCTGGGGTCTACAATAATCGGAAGGTGAGAATGATGTTTAATGATGGGTACAGCGCTCAGATCCAGTGTATTTCTGGTCTCTGTTTCAAAGGTCTTAATTCCACGTTCACATAGAATAACCTGGTCATTCCCCTCCAGCAAAATATATTCGGCAGCCATAAGCCACTCTTCAATAGTAGCACCAGGCCCCCTTTTGAGCAGAATCGGTTTCCCGGTTTGGGCCACTTCCTGCAGCAGAGGAAAGTTCTGCATATTGCGGGCACCGATCTGTATAATATCAGCGTAACGAGCAACCAGCTGTACCAGACGAGTATCCATAACCTCTGTCACAATGTGAAGACCTGTTGCATCCCTGGCCTCAGCTAAGAGCTCTAACCCCTCTTCTGCAAGTCCCCGAAAGGAATAAGGAGATGTACGGGGCTTATAAGCTCCACCCCGTAAAAAGGTTGCCCCTCCTTCACGAACAGCATGGGCACATTCCAAAAGTTGTGACCTGCTTTCTACAGCACAGGGCCCTGCTATCAAGTGTAACTCCTTACCACCGATAACCTGCCCGCATACCTGAATTTGTGTATTTTCATGTTTAAATTCTCTGCTCACTAACTTATATGAGTTCAAAACCAGTACCACCTTTTAAAACAACATCACTGTAATAATAAATCAGATTTTTCCGCTGGTGTCATCGCTCATAGTATTGGCAATTTACCTGGAAACATTTTAAACTACCATACTAAATCAATTTCGACCGTATGGCTTATAATTCCTTCCCAACCACCGGACTAACAAAAAAGCACTCCGAATAGGAGCACTGGCTAAAACAGGTGCAATAAAAGAACACAGCACCAATGAGGTGCTGTGAAAAAATCAATCCGTATCAAATTATAAAATTATCTTTACTCCTCCTCTTCTCCTTTTTCTCCCCGGCCGTCGTCGTCCGCCTCTTGGCCCC
>CAZZEY010000185.1:0-3678 GCA_964653445.1 uncultured Syntrophaceticus sp.
GGCGGCTGGGATTGATATCACCAGTTGCTACCAGTGCGGCAAATGCACTGCCGGGTGCCCAATGGCACAATCAATGGATTATTCACCAAGGCAGATTGTGAGGCTGCTGCAGTTGGGTTTAGCTGATGACGCTCTACGCTCTCGCACTATCTGGATGTGTGCATCCTGCGAGACCTGTGCCACACGCTGCCCACGAGATGTGGATGTTGCCAAACTAATGGATCTGCTGCGCATAGAGGCGAACCGTACTGGAGTTGCTGCATTACCTGATGTACCTATTTTCCATAAGACTTTTTTGGAATCTGTGGAAAGGTACGGCCGCGTCTATGAGATGGAGTTGATGATGAAGTTCAATATGAGGACTCGAAAGCTCTTCAATAATGTTGATTTGGGTCCTAGAATGATGAGTAAAGGAAAGCTGCATTTTGCACCTCCAAAAGCTGATGATGGAGGAGCAGTGAAGAAGATCTTTGAGAGAGTACGGGAAAGGAGGGGGAATTAAAGAATGAGGATCGCTTATTACCCCGGCTGCTCATTGGACACCACTGGTGTTGAATTCAGGCTTTCCACTGCTTTCTGTGCCAGCATATTAGATCTCGATCTATGTGAAGTGCCTGGTTGGAATTGCTGTGGTGCAAGTTCGGCCCATTCTACAGATCATTTATTGTCCCTGGCCTTGCCCGCACGCAATTTGGCTCTAGCGGAAAAAGAGGGCCTGGACATGGCTGTTCCCTGTGCAGCATGTTACAGCAGGTTCAAAACTGTAGAGGCCGAAGTACGCCAGGATGAAGAGGTGCAGCAGGATGTCGCCGAGGCTATAAATATGGATTACCGCGCTACCAATAGCACCAGATCACTCCTGGAGGTTTTTGTAGATCAAGTAGGCTTAGACAAGATTGAGGCAGCTGTAAAAAAACCGCTGTCAGGTTTAAAGGTTGCCTGCTATTATGGGTGCTACCTGGTGCGCCCACCGAAGTTGGGGCATTTTGACCGTGCTGAGGACCCGCAGAGTATGGATAATCTCATTACTAAATTAGGGGGTACTCCAGTAGAGTGGCCGCACAAAACCGAGTGCTGTGGTGCGGGTATGATTACACTATCACCTGATGATGGTCTACCCTTAACCTATGAAATACTGCGTGCAGCTCAGCTATGTGGTGCGGACTGTCTGGCTACTGCCTGTCCCATGTGTTTGATGAACTTGGATCTTCACCAGGAAGATATAAACAAAAAATACAAAGCAGATTTCAACCTGCCGATATTTTATTTTACCGAATTGATGGCTCTCACTTTTGGAGCTGTTCCCAAAGAGATCGGGTTGGATAAGCACTTTGTCAATTCACTGCCACTGGTAGAAAGATTCGGCAAGAAAGAAACTGCTTAAAGGGGGTAAGGAGCCTGGTGAAAAGAATAGGTGTTTTTGTTTGCCACTGTGGTTCAAATATTGCCGCTGCAGTGGACTGCCACTGGGTTGCAGAACAAGCAAAAAAATTCCCCTATGTGGCATATTCCACTGATTATCAATATGTATGTTCCGAACCCGGCCAGGATGTGATCAAACAAGCAGTTAAGGAGCATAACCTGGACCGGATTGTGGTGGCTTCCTGCTCTCCGCGGATGCATGAGGAGACATTCCGTAAATGTCTGGCAGATGCAGGTGGTAACCCTTATCTGATGGTGATGACCAACCTCAGGGAACAGGTTTCCTGGGTTCATACCAAGGACAAAGAAGAAGCCACAAAGAAGGCTTTGGATCTTGTTCGGGCAGCTGTATATAAGGTGGCTAAAGTTGTTCCTCTGCAGGAGGATTATATTCCCATTGAGAAGAAGGCCTTGGTCATCGGCGGTGGTATCGCCGGGATGCAGGCTGCTTTAGACATTGCTGATGCAGGGTACAAGGTGACCCTGGTAGAAAGGGAGGCGACCATCGGGGGTAGAATGGCTCAACTGGATAAAACCTTCCCTACCCTTGATTGTTCGGCTTGAATTAGTACTCCCAAGATGAGTGCTGTGGCACAGCACCCTAATATCGATTTGATGTCATATTGTGAAATTGAAGAAGTCTCAGGTTATATCGGTAACTTTGATGTGAAAATTCGGCAGAAGGCCAAATATGTGAACCATGACCTCTGCACAGGCTGTGGTGTCTGTATCGAGAAATGCCCGAACAAACGGATTACCAGTGAGTTTGATGAGGGGATGGGACAGAGGACAGCTATCTACAAACCCTTTGCCCAGGCGGTACCCAATAAGCCGGTGATTGACCCTGAACGCTGCCGGAAAATAACCAAGGGCAAATGTGGTGTCTGCGCCAAAAATTGTCCCCGGGATGCCATCGATTTTGAGGACAAAGATAAGATCATTGAAGATCGTTTTGGTGCGGTTGTGGTATCTACCGGATTTGATCTATGGGATTGGAAACAATCATATGGGGAATACGGGTATGGCAAATACCCGGATGTGATCACAAGCCTCCAGTTTGAGAGGTTAGTGAATGCTTCAGGCCCCACGGGAGGTAAAATCTTAAGGCCATCTGATGGGAAAGAACCGAAAACTGTAGTGTTTATTAAGTGTGTAGGCTCTAGAGATGACACAAAAGGGAAAAAATACTGTTCACGCACCTGCTGTATGTATACAGCAAAACACGCCCATCAGGTGCTGGAAAAAATCGAGGGCGGCCAAGCTGTTGTCTTTTACATGGATGTGCGGACACCAGGTAAGGCCTATGATGAGTTTTACCAGAGGACTGTCCATGAAGGAGCCCAGTATCTACGGGGCCGTGTATCCCGTATCTATCAGCTGGGGGATAAACTGGTGGTCTGTGGTGAGGACTCCTTATTAGGGAAACAGGTAAAGGTAAACGCTGATCTGGTGGTTCTGGCGACCGCCATGGTGCCAAGTAAAGATTCCGATAAAATCGGCCAGCTATTCGGTTTGTCCACCGATGGTGATGGGTGGTTCCAGGAAGCACATCCCAAGCTGAAACCTGTGGAAACCTTTACAGGTGGTGTTTATCTGGCAGGATCCTGTCAGGGTCCTAAGGATATTCCTGATACAGTAGCCCAGGCCAGTGCTGCGGCTGCAAAAGTGACGGTGCTGTTTTCCAGGGATGAAATGGCCACCAGTCCTTTGATTACCAGTGTGGATGAGCAGGTCTGTTCAGGCTGCGGCCTTTGTGTTTCCATCTGCCCCTATAAGGCAATTGAGCTTAAAACCATCGAGGACAGGCACCGCGGCCCACGGCAGGTGGCTACCATTAACAGCGGTCTCTGCCAGGGGTGTGGAGCTTGTACTGTAACCTGCCGTGCTGGTGCCCTTGACTTGAAAGGCTTTACAAATGAACAAGTATTGGCGGAGGTGGATGCCCTGTGTCTGTAAACACCAAGATTGTTGCTTTTTGCTGCAACTGGTGTGCATATGCGGGTGCGGACCTGGCCGGTCTGAACCGCATGCAGTACCCACCGGATGTGCGCATCATCCGGGTACCCTGTTCTGGGCGAATCAACCCCCAGTTTGTCTTCAAGGCATTCCAAAAGGGAGCAGATGGGGTACTGGTGGCCGGGTGACACCCCGGCGACTGCTACTATGTTAGTGGCAATTATTTTGCAAGAAGGCGTTTTTCTTTAGTGACCAGAATGATGGAATATATCGGGCTGGATCCGGACCGCTTGATGGTAA
>CAZZEY010000186.1:0-3670 GCA_964653445.1 uncultured Syntrophaceticus sp.
AATAAGGCCTGGCTTGAACAGCTGGGCCTTTTTTTATTTTCTGATGGCTAATCTTAACAGGTATCTTTTTCTTGTTGATGAGAGATTTTATGAATGTAAAGCATAAAGGAAGCAGATGTTGGAACAAAAGAATAATGGGAAGGAGCTGCCATCATATGCCGCGTGTGCCAATAGGTACAATTCTACTTCTAATTATTTCACTGCTTATCTATTTCGGTGTAGCTCAGCGGGTTTTGGATAGACTGCGGCTCTCTGACAAAGCCGCTCTGGTAGCAATTGCTGCTTTGATTATTGGTGGATTTATTAATATACCTCTACCTGGAGGTCCGCGTATTGAGGCGTCTCTTAATGTTGGAGGTGGGATTGTGCCAATTTTTCTATCCGGATATCTTCTTACAAAGACAACCAATGTAGAAAGGCTGCGTGCCGCCGCAGGTATTATAGCTACTGCAGTGGCTATCTATCTGGCAGGATTATTTCTGCAAGCTGAACCGGAAGCGATGGTGATTGATCCCCTTTATCTCTACCCCTTGGTGGGTGGTGTTATCGGCTATTTGATTGGTAGATCAAGGCGAGGTGCGTTTATTGCCGCTACTATGGGTATTCTTCTCTTTGATGTGGTCAGCTATCTGCGTGTTATGGTGCTTGGTTTACCTGGAGCGGTGCTCATCGGAGGAGGGGGAGCATTTGATGCCATTGTGGTTGCAGGTATTCTGGCCGTAGTGCTGGCAGAGTTTATTGGTGAAACCAGGGAACGTCTTCAGGGGGGTCCAACTGAACAAGGGAAATCCCCTGCTCTGTTGAAACGCCTGCGGCCTTTATCTCTGAGCAAGACACAACAAGAGAAAAAAGGTGATCAAGATGAATAGAATTAAAACAATTATTTTCCTGGTAGTGGGAACTGCTGTTATCCTAATACTTGCAGCCTTTGGTACTAATGCCTGGGCATCCCCGCAGAAATCTGAAACTAAAACTGCAACTGAACGTGCTGATAAGGGCTATTATACCATTATTGGTGAAAACGATGATATACTTCATCAGACTGCCCACATTCTGTCCAAGGGTGATGAATTAATCACAGCTGATAATATGCGCTACCAAATTACCGAAGTTAAGGGTGACCGCGCCTATACCCGCCTGGTGGGGAAAGAAGCTGAAGCGAAACTAGATGTTTCCTCTGGGGATTCTATTTGGTCCCGGTTATTAGCCCAAGGAGAAAAAAATATTGGTATATATCACACCCATAGTGATGAATCCTATGTTCCTACAGATGGAACTGAGAGTGTATATGGCGATGGCGGCATTTTAAAAGTGGGCAAGGTTTTTGCAGATAAACTAAAGGAAATGGGCTACAATGTCCATCACAGTACGAGGGCTCATGATCCCCATGATGTCAATGCTTATTATCGATCCAGACGTACAGCATCTCAGCTGCTGCAAAAAAACCTTTCTGCTTTATTTGATATACACAGAGATGCTGTGCCACCACAGGTTTATGCAGGTGAAGTGAATGGTCAGGAAATAACAAAGGTGAAATTTGTGGTTGGTCGTACAAACCCGCGTTTTCAAAGTAATCTGGAATTTGCCAAACAGCTCAAAGCTGCCGTAGACAAAACTCATCCAGGTGTTGTCCAGGGTATCTTGATTGCTAAAAGTGACTTTAATCAGGATCTTGCTCCACGCAATATGCTGGTTGAGGTCGGTGCTCATACCAATTCCCGTGAGGCAGCAGAGCGGGGAGTTGCAATGTTTGCTGAAGCACTGCCCAAAGTTTTGGGAACACCGGGTTCACCGACTACAGAGATACCTGATGCTGAAAATCGCGGCAGCGGGTGGACCGTATTCTGGATTATTCTTCTTGTGGTAGGTGCGGGTTTAGCTTACCTTTATTTAAACACAGGAAGTTTGGAAGGTGCACTTGATCAGCTCCGCAATTTGTATGGCAGGCTTCTTAAAAGAAGGGGATAGTTAATAAATGGATTACCATACTGGTATTGTGGGCGGTCTCATTGGTGGAGTGCTAGCCAGGATTATTATGCTGCGTCTCGATTACAGACAATACCCAACATATCCCCATGATATGATAACTCATATTGCACTGGGATTTATTGCCTCATTGATTGGGGCAGTTTTTATCCCTGCGCTGATGCTTAAGGAGTATACCGCTGTAACTTTTCTGACTATAGCAGCAGAACAGTTTAGAAATGTGCGAAATATGGAAAGGGAGACGCTGACTAAACTGGAGGAAAATGAAATTGTGCCAAGGGGAATTGATTATATCGAAGGGATCGCCAGAACATTTGAAGCAAGGAACTATTTAACTATTTTTACCGCACTTACTGTGAGTGGTTTTATCATTTGGTTCGGTTGGATCTATGCCTTGATTGTTTTTGTTCTGATTGTAATCATGATCTGTAACTTAAAAACCGGCAAGGTGGTTGGAGATATTGCTGTAGTAGTTTTAGAGCCTCTCCATTTTGAAGGTCCATTTTTAAAGATCAGTGATATCTATCTGATGAATGTTGGTTATCCGGCAGCCAGGGAAAAAATTTTGGCAGAAGGTATGGGTGCATTGATCAAGCCCAAGGATGATAATGGACGGGCAATTCTCCATAACCTTGGGCAGCGCCAGGCAATTGTACATACTGCGGCAGGACTGCTTGGAACCAAGAGGGAGGTTGGCGAACCTGAATTTACTCCCTTGGCCAGAAAAGATATTGACACAGGAGAAGTTGGATTATTTATCTTACCGCTGGAGAAGGATTTTGAATGTTTGCGCAAAGTTATCGAGAGAACTCCTGTCTTAGAGAGTGCATCAAGAAAACCCCTTGATACTAAGGCAGGGCGAATTGCTTCTGATTAAATGTTTTTTCCTGGATATCAAGTGTTAAGGTGAGGTAGATCTGTTGGAAACTGAAACCAAAAATGTTATCCTTGCTGTGATTACCCAGAATCCCCAACTTGTAATAGGTGGAGGAGCACCGACCTTTATTGCTGCTACACAGGAAGAACAGGAAAAGATAGCTTTTAATTTAAGCAGGATACTGGATGCTATGGTACATGATCTGGAAAATGGGGTTATGCTCATTGTTGGTCATTAGGGGTTGGCTATGGCCAAAATAATTTTCCATTGTTATGGGGGGTCACACTCTTCTGTAACCACAGCAGGCATATATCTTAAAATGCTCCCCATATCAAGGGTTGCAAGCTCTGCAGAGCTTTTAGGTGTTCCTCATTATGACCAGAAAGAATCAGTCATACATGGTCATTTCAGGTTTATCGGACGAGATATGAGGGGAAATGAGGTATATGCTTTGGGGAAGCGCACAGCTGGCCCTGATATAACCACTTTATTGCATAAAATAGGTGAATTATATACTTGCAGAAATGATATAGAAGCCATTGATACCACTTATCCTATTAATCTGTTAATGGTGATTGGGGGGTTTTTTTCTAGGGGCATGGATCTTGTGCATCTAGGTCGCCCACTTGTTGTTTATGGGACTCAATTGGCATACCCTTTTCTTGTTCAAATTGCAAAAGGTGTTTTGAATAAAATAACACAAAACCCTACCACAAAGCACTGTAAACCTTTTTGCCGGGAAAGGTGTTCACTTTTTTATATATGCCCAGAAAATGATGCATTACCCCTGCTGCTGGCTGGACATCA
>CAZZEY010000187.1:0-3637 GCA_964653445.1 uncultured Syntrophaceticus sp.
CTATCGCCTGCTCCGCTGCCTTTTTCAGGTGGCGGAGTTTTTCTTCACTATCTTTACCGTCAGATGGTACTTCTCTCGATAAAACCTGATACCTGTTGCGCACACCCTCAGGCCCTGCAGGAATCTCAGAGAAACCCAGCATCTTAAAATATTCAGGTATCTCAGCTGAAACAGCATCATATTTGATACCACTTACCCATGTTTCTAAACCGTATATTCCCCGTTCTACAATACGTGCCAGGTCTTCTAAGGTTAATACAACTTCAATAAAGGTATCTGACCCATTGCGCAGATTAAGCCCCTTATTTCGGGCTTTCTCAACACTGTGTTCAAATCTATAGTGTTCCCCTTTATAGTGGAAATCCACAAAACTACCCCAGCGGTCCCAGTTAAAGGTATATGCGCTCACACCGAGCCGCTTCATCACACGCTCCAATTTGTATTCGTAAAAACTTACTCCTCGATGTTCACTACTGCCCACACCATCACCCCATCCAACTACCTTATACTTTTTGCCCAAATAGTGATCATCTTATTCATTGTTATCAAAACTGCTTTTCTCAAGTTCATAATAAATAGAGCAGCAAACGAACATTAAGCTGGCTGATGCTCCAACTGCTTGTTATATAATCCCGGGGCATTACATCATCGCCTCCTGCTTTTTTATCAGATCATCCAGATTCTTCTCCAGGATATTTCCTTTGATCAACACCAGTACCTGATCCCGCTTCTGAAGAGCATTTTCCAAATCCAGCTGAGCCATGTGGGTTTTGTCGGTTTCCGCTTTAGATTTGTCCTGGAGCTGCACCATAAGCTGTGACCAGATAGTTTTCATTTTCAACATATCCTGCTCAGCCCTACCCCAATCACCATCATCAACCTTTGCCATCACATTCCTGGTCATCACGTGCATTCTGTAAAGATCAGGCGGCGATTTTGTTGAGTACAGCTCCATAAAGTTAGGCAGATAATCAGCAGCACTGTTTACAGCAAGGCGTGCACCAGATCTGTTTTTTGCGGCTATCATCATCGGCAGGTTGTCCAACTCCTCTTCTATTCCATTAATATCTGCAGAATTTGCCCCTGCTTGAACAGCCTTTGGTTCAAACCTATTCCACAGGTCGTGAATCTTTTCCGCCTGAGTCTGCAGTTTATTCCAGTCAATTTTCTCAGCTTGTCCCCCCTGTTGCTGCTGTCCTCCCTGCTGCTGTCCCTGATCTGTTTGACCTCCCTGACTCCCTCCCTGCTGCTGGCCTCCCTGATCCTTTTGCTGGCCTGTCTGACCTTTCTGCTGTTGATTATCCCCTGTTTCTGCCGGCAATTCAGGCTTTAATTCCTCATATAACTGATCAAGACTTGTCTGAAGTTGTTTCAGTTCACCAGGAACTTGTTTGCTCTGTTCTTCACTACTTTGACCTGGTGTTGGTTTGCTTTGCGGCTGAGAACAACCAATAACTGCTGTCAGACAAATAAAGACGAGCCCTACTATCATCGCTAGTACATGCCTTTGCACCATTAACAACACCTCCAGGATTAGTATGAGCAGACTAAACGGCCTCCATACCGTTATCAACAGCGAGAAAGAAACAGCAAGGATTTGGTCAATATACTGATACTGCTGACATCGGTCAAAAAGAAATCGGATGTTTTTTTATGATCAAGGAGCAAATAGCCGCTCTGGTCATAACATAGAGTGAAAAGCTTTTTGAAAGGAGTGAACAATTTATGTCAATTTCATCCTGTCCCGGCGGATTCCTTTACACAATACAGGCAGGAGATACCTTTTTCGTTCTCGCACAGCGGTTTAACATTTCAGTGAATGCCATAATCAACGCCAATCCTGGGGTTGATCCCAATAATCTTCAGATAGGCCAAACCGTCTGTATACCAACCGCGCCCCCAGGACCGCCACCAGGGGAATGCCCTGGATTTTTATATGTCATTCAAGCAGGAGATACATTTTTCCAGCTGTCTCAGCGCTTCAATGTTTCTGTAGATGCTATTATTGCAGCAAATCCCGGTGTGAACCCAAATATTCTTCAGATCGGGCAGACTGTCTGTATTCCCACAGAACCGCCAGGGCCACCGGAGTGTCCGGGCTTTATCTATACCATTAGAGCCGGGGATACCCTTTTTAGTCTTGCCAATCGTTTCGGGACAACAGTGGATGCCATACTTGAGGCAAACCCCGGTCTTGATCCTAGAAGTTTGCAAGTAGGGCGGAGAATCTGTATCCCCAGCAGACGCTGTCCACAGGGAACATTTATCTATGTGGTCAGGAGGGGAGATACTTTGACTGCCATTGCCCGGCAGTTTGGTACCACTGTTCAGGCTATAATCAGGGCTAACCCAGGGATCGATCCTAATCAACTGGCCATTGGGCAGGAAATTTGTGTTCCCGGTTCCCCTGGCAGCTAATTTCGCACTCTACCCAGACCAAACGATGATCTGAGGTATTACCTGTATCAATAATTCCAGATTCAAGAGGAATCACATCACTTCCAAATAGGAAATCAATCCTGGCCAAATAGGTAGGAGCAATAAATGAATCACCTTCTTCAGGGCCTAATTCTTTGAGAGAAAATACCCCTGAAATTATTTCTTGAAAAGCTGCACTGCCTCTTTTTCCATTGAGGTCACCTCCCAAAACCAAAGGTACACGAGGAAAAAGCCGCCCCAGTGCAGCTTTAATCGTTTTTGTCTCCTGCAGCCTTTGATATTCGTCTTTCACAGATAGATGAAAAGAGCCAATCCCAACAGGGTCATGCTCAGGTAAAAGCAGGTGTGCAAACAGAAACACCCTCTTTTCTACCTTCTGCCCCGGAACTATTAGTGGAAGATTTAAAACCTCTTTGAGAGGAAAAGAAGCTAAAATGGCATTTCCATAATAGCCTCCCAATAGTTTAAAAGCCGGTGCAAAAAGAAACGACCATTTCCTCCCTGTGTGTTTCTCCAGCTCTTTGGCGAGATACAGGGGTTGATGGACAAACATGCTGCGCAGATTTTTAACATCCACCTCCTGCAGCACAATAACCTGCAGTCCAGCCATCTGGATCTTTTCTGCTATCTGGTTAAGGTTTCTTTTATTAAGCATAACAGGTAATCCTTTAGCTCCCCGGCCGCCCTTTATATTCCAGGTTCCTATCCTTAGTTTCAATCACTCAACTCCTTCCCCATTTATTGTTCTCTATAATTCTATGGTTAGTTGAGTTGATGGGTTATTATTTTTTCCCTGTAATTACTATTTGGTCAAACCCTTCTTCATATGAAGGCAACTCCAGTTCCTTCACTTTTTCCCAAATAACTTCTTCAGGAACCTTTTTCCCCGGAGGACGGACTGCATTCCGCTTGAGCAAAATATCCGGGTCCCGTAGAAAAACCACAGCTTTTTATAGCTGCATTATATTTTTTTGCCATACTAATTAAGGGTTTGCGGCGCTAATCACCTCACCCTGAAACTGGTACAGCCAGGTGGATTTTCCTGCTGCAGGCGGTCCAATCAATATTACCAGTTTTCCAGGCACCGAGAATCATACTCCCTTATATATCATTTTACAAAGGAAGATCCTGTTCCATAACAGCGACCGGAGCAAACATGTCTCCATAATGATTAAAACGATCAATAACTTGATCTGCT
>CAZZEY010000188.1:0-3626 GCA_964653445.1 uncultured Syntrophaceticus sp.
AGCGGTACTGACTCACCCTTTAGGGAAACCGCCAATATCAAAGATGGCAGCAATGTGATGGCTGATATGGCCACCCAGTGCTTTGCCGGAAATGCTGCCCGGGGAATGAGCCTTGTAGCTCTCCATAATGGCGGTGGAGTCGGTGTTGGCAAAGCCATCAATGGCGGTTTTGGCCTGGTGCTCGATGGCAGTGAAATGGTTGATGAAATCATTAAATCTGCGCTCCTCTGGGATGTGATGGGAGGTGTAGCCAGGCGCTCATGGGCGAGGAATGAAAACTCCATTACCACAAGTGTGGAGTTCAACAAGAATTACCAGGGCAAGGGGCATATAACACTGCCATACTTGGTGGATGATCAGCTGGTTGATGGGCTGGTAGCGAAAGCATTGAATAAAAACAATAGATAGTGGAGGGAGGTGGTGCAAGTTGAGGGTCATTACATAGGTAACAATGCAGCTCTAACCCGGCTGCAGCCGGTGCTCAGATGATACCGATTGAGTTCTGGCAGTAAACAATGCAGTTCTACCGTGAACCACTTGCAAAGTAAAGGAGGCTGTTTATGCTAACTGTACTGATTATTTACATGCTTATTATGTTAGCCATAGGGATTTGGGCCGGTCGTTATAACAAAAACATGACTGACTTTCTATTGGCCGGCCGCAGGCTGGGGTTGTTGCTGGCAACCTTTACCCTGACAGCTACCTATTTTGGCGGCGGTTATTTCCTGGGGTTATCCAGCTATGCCTATGAGCACGGCTGGGTCGCCCTGTGGCAGGCCATCGGAGGCGGCGTCGGCTTAATTCTGGTTGGATTTATTGCCTTTAAAATGAGGGAATTGCAATTCTACACGGTTCCTGATTATTTACATTACAGATACGGCGGTAAAACAATCAGGGTTTTAAGTGCTGGCCTGTCCCTGATTGCCCTTGTGGGAATTCTGGGTGCCCAGGTGCTGGCTACCCGTGCCGTGCTGGCAATGGTTGGGGTGCAGTCTGATTTAGGGCTTGTTCTTGCTGCGCTTCTCTTTGTTATCTATACGGTGATCGGCGGCCTTTGGGCAGTGACCCTGACCGACTTCGTCCAGGTATCGATCGCTGCTATTGGTGCTATCATCGCAGCTGCTGTGGCCCTTTCCAAGACCGGAGGCTTCCAGAATCTGGTCAGCTCAGTGACTGCGCAAGGTGTCGGGGATGGCTTTTTTACTCTGTCCGGTGGGGATTTCTCTCTTGTCATGTGGTTAGCCCTTCCCATGATGATGTACACCCTTATCGGACAGGATGTCTACCAGCGGTTGTTCGCTGCTAAGGATGCCAAAACCGCAAGGAATGCCGGTATCTTGTCCGGCCTAGTGATCATCGGGATATGCATATTCACTGTGCTCATCGGCCTGGCGGCTAGGGCTCTTTTCCCGGATCTGGCCGATTCGAGCCAAGCGGCTACAATGGTGATCAGCGAGTTTTTCCATCCTGTTATAGCCGGGATTATTTTGGCGGCTATCTTAGCAGCTATTATGTCGACAGCCGATTCCATTCTGACTGCAGGGACTTCTCATGTTATTAGAGATTTTTACATGGAAGTCTTCGGAGTCAAGGAGGAAGGGAATGAGAAAAAGCTGTTGGCTCTTACCCGGTGGTGGGCGCTGATCCTCGGTGTTGGCAGCATCTTCTTTGCTCTGGCCATACCGAGCATTATTGAGGCTCTCAACTATTCGTATTTCCTCTACACCGGCGGTGTGTTCGTTCCTGTCGTCGGAGGTATTATATGGAAAAGGGCAACTCGCCAGGGTGCCATTGCAGGGCTCGTAGTGGGAGCGGCTATGGCCGTTATCGGGTTGTTTACCAAAATTAATCTTGGGGGCATACCTGTGGAGATCTTTTCAGGGATTGTCTCTGCTGTTGTTTTCATTATTGTGTCATTGGCAACCCAAAAGACAATTGTGCAATCCAATGAGTCCTAAATGACGCAGCTTATATTCGGCCTGGGAACAAGAGTCAGTTCCCGGGCCGAATCATATCTATCAGGAGGGATGAAATTGCAGTATGAACTTGTATTGAGTGTGATAGATTCTCACACCGCAGGTGAACCTACTAGGATTTTCTCAGGAGGCCTGCCGCTTTTACGCGGCAAAACCATGCTTGACAAGATGTTATATATGCAGCAGCATTACGACTGGATCCGCACCAGTACCATGATGGAACCCAGAGGGCATCGTGAGATGGTCGGAGCTGTTTTAACAGAATCCACACACCCTGAAGCTGATGTGGGGGTTTTTTATATAGATTGTGGCTTTTATGCTCCTATGTGTGGAGCAGGGGCGCTTGCGGTGGGAAAGGTCCTGGTGGAAACCGGCCGGGTTCCGGCTGTTGAGCCAGTGACAACAGTAGTACAGGACACCCCTGCAGGTCTAGTGAAAACCTATGTGGAAGTAAAGGATGGAGAAGTACTGTCGGTATCCCTGGAAAATGTCCCTTCTTTTCTGTATCGACAGGATATTCCTTTGGAAGTTCCGGAAATCGGACGGATTACAGTTGATATCACTTGGGGAGGAAACTTCTTTGTATTTGTTGATATAGAAGATGTTGCCAAGAGTATAGATGCTGTTTCAGTTCACCGGTTGGCGCGGCTGGGGACAAAAATATTGCAAGTGGCCAGAGAGCAGATCAAAGTGCAGCACCCTCTTGATCCCCAGATTACCTTTCTTAATGATCTCATGTTTTGTCAGCAGCCGGATAGCCCGGGCGAGCCTTACAAATGTTTAGTGGTTTTCGGGGACAGTCAGGTTGATCGCTCCCCTTGCGGGACCGGTACGTCTGCTCGCATGGCCTGGCACTATACCAGAGGTGAACTGAAGCTGAACGAGACCTTCGTGCATCAGAGCCCGGCAAAAACACTTTTCCACGGAAAGCTGATCAAAGAAGTGAAAGTAGGTGATTTTACGGCTGTTGTTCCGGTCATTCAAGGTGAGGTTTTTATCACGGGGTTCAATCAATTGGTCATTGACCGGCGTGATCCACTGAAAAAAGGCTTTCTCCTTGATTGATCGATAATATGCAACCACCTGCTTCTATATGCGTTCTTATTATAGGCAGATTAACACAAAACAAACATTCAAACAGATTTATTAGAACGGCCAATCAGGGTTATAGAGAGTGGCTGTATGGTCATTTCTGTATTCCCCTGGGATGCAATGGGCAGTGTAGCCAGGCGAGCCTGGGGGGGGGACACCGCGGGCATTCCAGGCAGATAAATATCTATAAGCTTACGAAAAACCATTATAATCCTCCTAATAGTAAAGAAATTCAGAGGAATTCTGTCGAACCAAGTCGAATAACTTAAACCTGAAAAAATAATAAACGAACCACTTACCTTATCTTGTACCCACTAGACAGTTGCAGCCTTATACAAAAACAGGTATTCACACAAATTTATTGATCACGATTTGTGCCAAATATCGATCCTTAACAACCGGTTGGGTTATGGCAGTGCAAAAAATTGATATACATCAAAATCTATCCCAAGCTGGGATATGATGGGAGGTGCAGCCAGACGGAACCAACTGGTTATCATTTGTTTCCACTATGGAGTTTAATAAAGATAAAAAGAATTTTGATCCGGTGAAGGAGAT
>CAZZEY010000189.1:0-3601 GCA_964653445.1 uncultured Syntrophaceticus sp.
TTACACACTCTTTGTACTTGACTGGTTGGCGTTTTAATAAGCTGTAATATGAGATTAATTGATGAACTTGTAGAATATTAATAAAAAATAGCTAAAGATCTATCTCATTTAGCCGAAATAATAAATGATAGAGAAAATAAGTGAGGGATTACTTTGCGTATCACTAATTCAATGCTGACCAACAACTTGCTGCGGAATATGTATACCAATCTCAGAGGGTTGGAGCGTGCCAGTGACCGCCTCTATTCTCAAAAGGAAATACGCAGGCCATCTGATGACCCTGTGCGGATAGTTACCAGCCTTGCCATGCGCAGCAGCCTGGGAGAGATAGAACAGTTTCAGAAAAACATCGGTGATGCTCAGTCATGGTTTGAAATTACCGAGGGAGCGCTGGGAAATGCAGCAGATGTCCTGCAGCGCGCCAGGGAACTGGCGGTCAATGGTTCCACAGATACTGTCCCACAGGAATCACGTCGGGCTTTGGTCAATGAAGTCACACAGCTTAAGGAACAGCTAATCCAGATCGCCAATACCACCCTTGGCAGCAGGTATATATTTGGAGGATCACGCACAGGTGAGCCTCCATATGATAACGGCTGGAAGGGTAATGAGGGAAAGATCGAGTTCCAAATTTCATCAGGGGTTACCATTCAGGTCAACCTTCCTGGTAAGGAGTTGTTTGGAGAGGATAGAGTGGATGGAGACGAAAACTCTGGTTCTGGTGCCATTGGGGTATTGGAAAAATTAGCAGGAGTACTAAATGATGATACAAAAAGTGGTGCTGAAGTATCTTCTGTGATTGGGGAGATAGATCAGGTTCTCGACAGTCTTATTGCTAAACGGGGTGAAATCGGTGCTAAAACCAATAGAATGGGAAGAGCGCTTGATCGCCTTGGTGAAACAGAGGTAAGTGTAACAGAACTCCTTTCCCAGGCAGAAGATGCTGATATTGCCAAAGCTATCATTGATTTGAAAAGCCAGGAAAATGCATATCGAGTGACACTGGCTGCAGGTGCCCGAATTGTGATGCCTACTCTGATGGATTTCATGAGGTAAGTGGATAAGTGTGAGTATAACGAGGATTATGAGAATTATTAGGTAGTTATGGTTTTTTGGGGAGGAATTTAGATGCAGGTTAACACTACCCGTTTTGGAACTTTAGAGGTGGCAGAGGAGAATTTACTCTATTTTCCCCAGGGTATGGTGGGGTTTCCGCACCTTAAAAAATACTTTTTTGTTCCGGTGCCTGAAAATGATGTTTTTGCCTGGATGCAGTCTCAAAGTGACCCAGATACAGCCTTTTTGATGGTGGATCCATTTATATTTTTTCCTGATTATGATGTAAAATTGAACGAGAGTGTCTGTGCCTCCCTTAAGATACGTGAGCAGCAGGGGGTAACACTCCTTACAGTTGTCACTATTCCGCCTAAAGACGGGGTTCGGGGGATGACCACCAATCTCCTGGCGCCTGTGGTTATCAATCATGCTAAAGGGATCGGTGGACAGGTTATCCTTGATGGTAGTGAATATAAGACAAAACACCTTCTTTTCAGTCATGTTTTACAGAAATCTCAATGCAGTGCTTGTGGATAGGATGGTTTGCCTATGCTGGTTTTAACAAGAAAAAAAAGCCAGAGCATAGTTATCGCAGAAAAAATTAAGATAACTGTTCTGGAGGTGCGGGGTGACCAGGTACGCCTGGGTATTGAAGCCCCACAGGAACTACCTGTTTATCGTGAGGAAATATATGACCAGATCCGGAGCGAAAATATAGCTGCTGCAGACATTGATGTCAAAACACTGGAAGACCTCCAGGAGATACTGGAGAATAAAAAGGATAATGAGGATGAGGAACAAACCCCCGGGGATCAGTAAACCGGGGTTATTTTTTTGTATGTTAGTACCAGACAATTACATTTATATCTTGGAAAGAGCAGGAATTACAGCCCATAAAATTGAAATTATAGCATAATATCCTCTATTTCTCCCAGAGGGAGGTGAAATTCTTGAAAGAAGTACAGGTTGATGTCAGTAGGTGTGTTGGCTGTAAATCTTGTGAAATAGCGTGTGCACTAGAACATTCAGCAGGGAAAGAGCTGTTCAGGGCAATTTTCGACGAGACACCTCCACGCCGGCGCATTTTTGTCCAGGCTGCAGGTGAAAAATGTGTGCCGGTCAACTGCCGGCATTGTGAAGAGGCCTTTTGTGTCAGGGTTTGCCCGACCGGTGCAATGTACCGGGATGAAGCTCTAGTACTGCACAACCGTGATCTCTGCATAGGATGCGGTTTTTGTGAACTGGCCTGCCCCTTTGGTGCCATTACCCGAACTTTGGGGAGCAAGCTGGTGACCAAGTGTGACCGCTGTCCTGACAGAGAAGTGCCAGTCTGTGTTAGCGCCTGTCCAACTAATGCCCTCTCCTTTATGACACCTGAAGAAGCCCAGAGAAAGAAGCGCCGCAGTTTGGCAGAACAACTTTGCCTACCTTGAAATAGAGGCCGGAGGCAGGATGTCGGATGTCGGAAGCAATAGCTAGCGTGGTGGTTTCGGTTCCTGTTTTAACCCCTGCCGGTGCGCTTGGCCGGCATGAGTATTTGCTCTGAAAATAGAGCAGGGATGTTAAATGGAAAAGTCTGCGCAGAGAATAGAAAATTTCAGGAAAACGATGAAGGGAGGATGTTTTGTGGGAGAGAAAAGTGTAGATAAAGCATCATTAAGTATGCTCAATAAAGCCGCCCAAGAAGGCATAGAAACCGCGTGGGACCGTTATGAAAAACAGCAACCTCAATGCGGTTTCGGTCTTTTGGGGATCTGCTGCCGCAACTGTAATATGGGGCCCTGTCGGATAGACCCCTTTGGTGATGAGCCTCAGGAGGGGGTGTGTGGAGCTACTGCAGACACCATTGCAGCCCGCAACCTTTTACGGATGATCGCTGCTGGTGCTGCAGCCCATTCAGATCATGGAAGAGATATTGTCACAACCCTTTACGAAACAGCTGAGAGTGAAGTGCAGGGGTATCAGATTAAAGATGAGGGAAAACTGCGTGCCTTGGCTGCTGAATTTGGCATCCCTGAGGAAGGAAGAAGTAAAGAGGATGTGGCTCGGGATCTGGCTAGGGAGGCTATGGAAGAATTCGGTATGGTCAAAGGCTCCCTTAATTTCCTCAATAGGGTGCCGGATAAGAGAAGGCAGCTCTGGGAGAAAGTAGGGATTACTCCACGGGGGATCGACCGGGAGATTGTAGAGGTAATGCACCGCACCCATATGGGTGTTGATAATGACTATGTCAATTTGACCCTGCATGGAGTGCGTACAGGACTCAGTGACGGCTGGGGAGGCTCCATGTTTGCCACTGAGTTTTCCGATGTTCTTTTTGGAACACCACAGCCAGTCAGGGGAAAGAGTAACCTGGGGGTTCTCAAGGAGGACCAGGTAAATATTGTGGTCCATGGCCATGAGCCTGTGCTCTCCGAGATGATTGTACGGGCAGCACAGGACGAAGATCTGATAACTGCAGCACGTGAAAAGGGTGCTCAAGGTATTAATGTCTGTGGGATGTGCTGTACAGGTAATGAGATTTTGATGCGTCATGGTGTGCCTG
>CAZZEY010000190.1:0-3594 GCA_964653445.1 uncultured Syntrophaceticus sp.
CTGCAAAATATGTTTCCATATCACCCATTACCGCACCAAATGCAGCACTGATAAGAAAAACACCAATGCCCCAAGCAACAATATTGACAGATTGCAGTCTCAGATTAAAACCGAACAGTGTTTGCAAAAATGGTGAAGCATGTTCTCTGCCCTTTCCTGCCGGTATAAAACCCGCACCGAGGTCACGAATGGAATTTAGGCAATAAGATACAGCGATCAGAACAACAGCTGTGCCTAATGACAGAAAGACCGGCCACCATTGATTACCTACAAAGACATCTGTTCTGACTGCCCATCCAAGGGGCGAAATAAGAGAAAGTGTCTCATTACTAACATCTCCCACTGCACGAATAAGATAGGCCCCGATCAAAACTACAAAGGACAGCATTGTGGTTCCCCTGGATGTTTCCGCAAGCTGAGCAAAAAGGGCTGTAAAAGCTGCAGACAGCAGACCGACGGCCCCCAGATTAAAGCCGTAGAGAAGCGAACCTTCCAGCTCTATCCCTTCAATGTTTAAGGCATACAGCCCAAACCCGATTAATAATGCCAAGAGCACATTTGTGATAATGGCAGCAATCATAGCAGCACTTAAATAAGACAACCGGCCTACAGGAAGTGAACGGATTAATTCTATACGGCCATCCTCTTCATCGGCCCTGGTGCTGCGCCCGACAAACAAGATATTCATTATAGCAATAGCAATCGCCGTAAAGATCAGCATATCGGTGCCCAATATAGGCCCCACTGTTGCATAATCCTCTAATGCATAACCTGGCCCCAGCATCGCTTTCATCGCTGGATTACTCATGGTCAGGGCATAGGCCAGCCGAGATTCTTGATCTATATAAAAACTCGGATATGCCGCAGCAACTGCTAATGTTACTGCAACCAAACCAAACAGCCAGATGAAAATCTTCCATCGTTCCTGCCGAAATATTAATTTAACCAATGTACCTGTTTGTTGAAATAAATGTGTGTACACTACCTTACTCCCACCCCGGAATCAAAGTGTTCGGTCGTCCTTGTATAATGACGTAGAAATAGATCCTCCAGGGTTGGCGGTGCGCTCTCCAGCTTCACAATGCCAAATTGGCTGATATAGCTCATAACCCCATCCATCTCTTCTGTGTCTACCTGGAAGGAGACTTCCCCATCACTTTCTTCAAGATTATGAACCCCTTTAATTTCAGCGAGAGAAACAACCGGTTCATTGGTCTTAATGGTTAATTTAGTACGGGTAAGATGCCGCATTTCACTTAATGTTCCTGTTTCAATGATCTCTCCCTCACGGATGATGGCTATTGTGTCACAAAGTTTTTCAACCTCTGATAAAATGTGGCTGGACAGCAGCACACTTTTCCCTTCAGCCTTTACCTCCATGACACACTCCTGAAAAACTCGTTCCATTAATGGATCCAGGCCAGCAGTGGGCTCATCCAATAAGAATAAATCAGCATCTGATGAAAAAGCAGCGATCAAGGTGATCTTCTGGCGGTTACCTTTAGAATAAGTGCCGCACTTTTTAGCAGGATCCAAATCAAACCTTTTGATCAACTCTTCACGTTTGGCCTTATTACAGCCGCCTCTCATCTTTAAAAAGAGATCAATAACCTCTCCGCCGGTTAAATTCGGCCAGAGATTGGCCTCTCCTGGAACATAAGCTATTCTTTTGTGTATCTCTACTGCATCCTTCCAGGCATCCTTACCAAAGATCTTCACTTCACCTCTGGTAGCTTTCAGCATACCCAGCATAACCCTGATAGTTGTTGTCTTCCCTGCTCCATTTGGCCCAATAAAGCCAAGTATCTCCCCTTCATTCATGCTCAAGAATATATTATCCAATGCCGTAAAATTCCCGAACTTCTTGGTCAGCCCCTTGATTTCTACTAAACTCATCTTACCCTCCTCTCTGGAAGCAAAGAAACGTATTTTTGCTTCCTAGCTTCCTATCCTAATTTTTACACCTCTATATTCTGACTGATTCCTGTTACGCAGGCAATTTATCGCTGCGTTTCCGTCGCTTTTCTTGATTATTGTAAATTTTCTGCCGTTTTGACTTTACTAATCCTTATAGTTTTAAAAAACCGTTGAAAATTCGTCTAATCTGAGCATTCACATGGTCTTATCGCCTCACCTCCTAGAGGTTATGATTGAACATCATAGTACGCAGCCTAATAATACAAGTCAGTTTAGTAAGTGAGCGATTACTTACTAATAATATACTATATTTTACCCTTAGCGTAAAGGCAATCCCCTAACTTCAGCTCCGCCTTTCCAGCTGTGACTCCGTCCAGTCTGGGTGATATATCCACATTCACCGGAAGCAGACACCTGATGCACACCTGCTCACCATAAGCAATATCCTGAATCAACCCCCCGGCCAGTTCCAATTCACGTTTAACAGAACCAAACAGCTGGTAGGCAACCTGTACAGAGATCTCCTGGTGCAGCCTCTTTTCCACAATCCCTGCTCTCTCAACTGCTTTTTGGGCTGCATCACTATAGGCCCGCACCAACCCCCCAGCCCCTAGCTTAATCCCACCAAAGTACCGGGTGACCACAACCGCAGTTCGCTCCAGGTTCTGCTTTTTAAGCACTTCCAGTACCGGCCTTCCAGCAGTTCCCGCAGGTTCCCCATCATCACTGCAGCGCATAACCTGCTCATTAATAAGATAGGCAAAGACATTATGGGTCGCCCGCTTGTGCTTTTCTTTTATCTGATCGATAAATGAGTTGGCAGCGTCCTCATCATCAACTGGGGATGCAGCAGCGATAAATTTCGACCGCTTGATATCCACCTCTACCTCTGCTGGTTTATCTATAGAATAAAAACTTTCCTTCAAAGGTTATCACCCTTATATGAGTACTTCTTAAACAACTAAATAACCTGCCTTAAACACAATAAAAACCAAGGAACACCACTGATTAAAAAAGCAGCCTCTAACCCAGCTGCTTGATACTTTATCCAACTCCCTCGATTATTTAAGTGAATCATGTTTCGATACATGGTATTCCTTGATCAACCGGACAACCTCTACCGGAGTGCTGGCTGACCATAAGAGCCCTTCACTGCGATAAAAGTCAAAAATATCCCCTGTGTCAAACTCCAGGAGAATCACCTTTTTGCCGCTCTTTAGCGCAAGAGCGATTTCAGAAATTGTCCCTGCTCTCCCCGGCAGTGCCACCACAATGTCACTAGAGAGAACATTGATGTAATTGCGCCCATCACCCATCCCGGTGCAGATGGCAATATCGATATATTTAGAGGCCCTGCTTTTATCTCTGTCAGCCAAAACACCTACGGTCAGGCCGCCCGCTTCCTTAGCTCCCTTCGCAGACGCATCCATCACCCCTGCAGCACGCCCCCCGCAGAGGAGCACCCACCCCTCACTTGCTATCAGCTTGCCCAGTTGATAAGCCATCTGCATAGTTTTGCGGGATACATCTTCCCCGCCGCCCATTACTCCGACAATGAACTTATGAACCTTGATCATTCCCTTTCTGCAATTTAATATAGCCGCGTTTCTTTAAAAATTCCTGTATATCAAAAGCCGCCTGCACCGCCTCTTCCCTGAACTCCTTAAAATCGGATTC
>CAZZEY010000191.1:0-3584 GCA_964653445.1 uncultured Syntrophaceticus sp.
CTGGAAGACCTTTTTTGAAACATCCAGGCTAAACCTCCTACAAGTAATATTGCAAGTAATAAAAGAGAAAGCTCCCACAGGACCACTTGGTGACTCCCTCCTTCTCAAAAGGTATCGCCGAAGATTAATTCTTTGGCGTTTTGGAAAAAATGAATAATTGATAGGTAAAAGCGGTTCTTTTGTATTATGTCCAATGTCAAATAGTTTATTGCATTGACTTTGATTAAGGAGATTTGTAAATGCCGAGAGCGATTGTACTGGGAAATGGTGATTTATTGATTAATTTGGACAGGGACCTTAATATGCGTGATCTTTTTTACCCGGTAGTAGGGTTGGACAACCATATAGGTGGTCAGCGGTGTAGTACCGGTTTTTGGGAAGAGGGTTCATTTTCCTGGTTATGGGAGGATTGCTGGCAGAAAAAGCTGGGTTATCAGCAGGATAGTTTGGTTTCTCTTGTGCAAGCACATAATGAAAAAATAGGGCTGGAACTGGAGATCAGTGATGGTGTGCATTATTTTTACAATATTTTTGTTAGACAGATGACCATCAGAAATATGAAAAATTGGCCGCGTCGGGTGAGGGTTTTCTTTACCCACGATTTTTCCATTAGTGGTAATAATATCGGAGATACTGCTTTTTTTGACCCGGTTTCCCGGGGGGTCTGCCATTATAAAAGGGATATCTATCTTTTGGCTAATGGAATTACTCAAGGAAGAGGGGTATTTCAGTATGCCACCGGCCGTAAGCGTTTTCGAGGTGCAGAAGGTACCTGGAAGGATGCTGAGGATGGCTGGCTGGAGGGTAATCCCATTGATCATGGTTCTGTGGACAGCACCATCAGTTTTGAGATGCATCTCGAGGCCAATGAGGAGGAAAGCCTCTGGTACTGGATGGTCTTAGAGCATCAGCTGGATACTGTGCGCAAATTGGATAATCTGGTGCGGGAGCATGGGCCTGGTTATCTGCTTGAGGAAACAAAGAGATACTGGCAAAACTGGGTAAACAGATATGAATGGAGTTTTGGCGATCTACCTGAAAAAGTGACTAATTTATTTAAACAGAGTCTGCTGATCATCAGAACACAGTGTGATAATAATGGTGCCATTCTTGCATCCACTGACAGTGATGTTCTTGCCACAGCCAGGGATCATTACAGTTATATTTGGCCGCGAGATGGCGCTCTAGTTGCTGTTGCCCTAGATCGGGTGGGTTTTCCGGAAATTCCACTCCGTTTTTTTCATTTATCCTCTCAGATGCTTACAGAGGGTGGTTTTAACCTACAGAGATATAATGCTGATGGGACTCCTGGCTCCAGTTGGTACCCATTATCCCGAGATGGGGAAGAACAACTTCCTATTCAGGAGGATGAGACCGCTCTGCTCAGCTATGCTCTCTGGCACCATTACTATTACTTTCGGGACTTCGAGGAAATGGCACCTTTTTACTGGACTCTGGTCAAAAAAATTGGGGATTTTCTCCTCCATTATCGTGATCCCAAATTAATGCTCCCTTTACCCAGCTTTGATCTCTGGGAGGAACGAAGGGGGGTATTCAGTTTTACTGCAGCTTCTGTTTATGCTGGACTTAGTGCTGCCGCAAATTTTGCAGAATTAGTTGGTGATAGAAGAAGTTGTGAGCTATACCGGCAGGGTGCCGCTGAGGTGAAAAAAGGGATTGAGGGCTGTCTCTATAACCAGGAATTGGGGCGTTTCTTAAGGGGGATTTACTATAGTCGAACAGAAGAAAAAGTGGAATTTATTCCGGATTTCACTCTTGATTCAAGCCTTTACGGGCTATTTGGCTTTGGTGTTTTTCCTGCTGATGACCCCCGGGTGATCAGGACCATGGAGGCTGTAAGGGACGGATTGAAGGTAAATACATGGGTTGGGGGGCTTGCTCGTTATACCGGGGATTGGTATTACCGGATGAGTGATGATCTTGAAAATGTTCCAGGCAGCCCGTGGATTATTACTACACTCTGGCTTGCTGAGTGGTACACCGCGATGGCCAAAACAAAAGAAGACCTGAATCGGGCAAAACTTCTCCTGGAGTGGGCCGCTGATCGCGCTAAGGAGAGCGGTGTTCTGGCGGAGCAGTTCCACCCTTATACAGGAGAAGCTTTATCTGTTGCCCCTCTCACCTGGTCACACAGCACTTTTGTTCTGGCAGTGGCCAATTATATGGATAAATGGCAGGCATTTATCCAGATGTAATCGGTGCTCGGTGCCAGGCTTGCCTTCTTGCTTTATTGGGTGCAGTTTGACCGCTCACCAGGCGGTTCCCGCTGCGCGAACTTATCCTGCGAGCTCAGCGACCTGCGAAGGTTGTTTACTTAATCGGAAATTTCTTGATAATAAGATAATAAGAACTGGTAATGGCATCTAATTCAACGTTCAAATTCTGACATCAGACCTCCGGCATCCGACTTCTAAAATGGATGGCGTCATAGGGCGCGGTCTATTCTTGTCCAAGATATACTACCGCTTTTTCCAGTTGATGATCCTTGATTTCGGTCACTTTTATTGTGAGCCCATATGCGTCTAATTCAGGTGTACTCCCATCATTAGGGATGAACCCCAGTAGGCCGAAAACAAAGCCGGCAAATGTGTCATAGTCTTCCACCGGCAGCATCATCCCCAGCTGTTTTGAAACCAATTTCAAAGGAGCAGCTCCTTGTATTTTCCAGGTCTGTGAGTCAAGGCGTTCAATCAAAGGTGGGGCCTCAGGGATTGAGGCATCATCTTCAAGATCACCGACAAGCTCTTCAAGCAGGTCGTTTATTGTAATAATTCCGCTCATGCCGCCGTACTCATCCAATACAATGGCAAAATGATTGCGGCGTTGTTTCATATTGCGGAACAAGACATCTGTGCGCACTGTTTCAGGTACAAAATATGCGGGTTTTAAAGCCTCTTTCATGATATTATCTCGTGTTTTCTCTTTGATCCGGAAATAATCCTTTGTTTTTATAACACCTACAATATTATCAGTTGTTTCGTCACATACAGGATAATATGAATGAGAGCTTTCAGAGATTGTTTTATCCCACTGTTCAATAGTCTCATCCAGCCATAAAACAGATACTTCGGTTCTATGGGTCATGACCTCTTCTGCTGTTTTGTCGTCAAACTCAAATATATTTTGAATCATTTCATGTTCGCTGTGGTCGATAGTACCCTTTTTGCTTCCTTCATATACCATCATCCTGATTTCTTCCTCTGTAATCACATTATCTTCAGCATGTGGGTCCATACCAAGCAGCTTAAGGATCCCATTGGTCGAGGCGGTTAACAGCCATACGAGAGGAGCGAATAGCTTGGAAATGAAGTATACAAAACCTGACATGATAAGTGCCAGTTGTTCAGCCTTTTTCATAGCTACTCGTTTGGGAACCAGTTCACCCAGAACAAGTGTGAAGTATGATAAAATCAAGGTTATTGTAACAACAGAAATGGTATCAAGTGTATCTGCAGGGATTTTTACACCGATGTTTATCAGCCAATTGACCAACCTGTCAGAAAAATTTTCAGCAGCAAAAGCACTGGCAAGAAAACCGGCCAGGGTGATACCAACCTGTATGG
>CAZZEY010000192.1:0-3528 GCA_964653445.1 uncultured Syntrophaceticus sp.
TGAGCGATTTTCCACAAAGAGGCGCTACTTTCTCAGTAAGGGAAACCTAATACGGGAAGTAGATGCCCAGGTGGTAGCCTTGAGGAAAAGGGAGTTTATTATGAAAATTGATGGGATAGATACTCCTGAGCAGGCCGGGGAATACCGTAATGCCCGGCTGCAGGTTCCCCGGGAAGAGGCCTGGCCGCTGCCTGAGGGGCATTTCTATCACTTTCAGGTGGTTGGCCTGCAGGTGTTAACAGAAGAGGGTACTATCCTGGGTACAGTTGCGGATATAATAGAAACCGGAAGCAATGATGTTTATCTGGTTAAAGATGAACAGGGAAAAGAAATTTTAATACCTGCCCTCAAAGAGGTTGTGAAGGATATTGATCTTAAAAATGGTTTGATGCTGATTCGATCCCTGCCGGGTTTACTGGAAGGGTGATATTATGCTGATCAGGGTACTAACCATATTTCCAGAGATGTTTACGGGAACCCTTCAGAACAGTATAATCAAGAGGGCACAGGAACAGGGTTTGTTGACCGTTGAATTGATCAATATCAGAGATTTTTCATCAGATAAGCATAAGAAAGTGGATGACTACCCTTTCGGGGGTGGAGCTGGGATGGTTATGAAACCGGAGCCTTTTTTTGACTGTTTTGACGCTCTGGGTGTGAAAACCGGGGCCAGGGTGATTATGATGACACCACAGGGTGAAACCCTAAACCAGAAAAAGGCCCAGGAGTTATCCCAGGAAAAGGAAATTGTCATTATCTGCGGACATTATGAAGGGATCGATGAGCGGGTAAATGCTTTGCTAACAGATGAAATATCTCTGGGGGATTTTGTTTTAACAGGAGGAGAAATTGCTGCCATGGCAGTGATTGACTGTGTAGGACGCTTGATACCAGGTGTTGTAGGGGCATCATCATCCCTGGAAGAGGAATCATTTAATATGGGACTGCTGGAGTATCCCCAATATACCAGGCCGCGTACCTACAGGGGTCAGGATGTGCCAGAGGTGCTTCTTTCCGGAAATCACCAGGAAATAAAACGCTGGAGGCGCACTCAGGCGATCTCCAGAACCTTTTATCGCAGACCAGATCTGCTGGCGGACCTGTCCTGGTATGAGGAAGACCGGAAATCCATTGACAAGATCCTGTCACCTGAGTAGTAATTGTGGTTTACCATTTACTATGCTATAATGACGGCGGTATTTTAACTAAGTATTTTTGATAGGAGGCTATTCCTGTGGATATAATGAAGATGGTTGAGCAAGATTATCTTAAAAAGGATGTTCCATCATTTCGCCCCGGTGATACTGTGCGTGTTTATGTTAAAGTAGTAGAGGGTGGGCGTGAAAGAATCCAGGTTTTCGAAGGCACTGTGATCCGAAGACGGGGCAGTGGATTAAGTGAAACTTTTACAGTTAGAAGAATTACCTATGGTGTCGGTGTAGAAAGGACATTTCTCGTTCATTCACCACGTCTGGATAAGATTGAAGTAAAGAGAAGAGGGAGAGTTCGACGTGCCCGTCTTTACTACCTCAGAGAGAGGGTAGGCAAGGCGGCACGGATTCGTGAACGGAAGTAGGTAATAAAATTGTCCCAGGAGCAAGAAAAATATACCTTATGGAAAGATATATTACAAGCTGTTGTCCTGGCGATTATTCTAGCAACTGTGATTCGTGTTTGGCTGCTGGAACCCTTTTATATTCCCTCCCCTTCGATGGAGCCAACACTATACCCGGGGGATCGAATTATTGTGAACAAAATCGGCTACAAGTTTCGTGAACCTGAGAGAGGGGATGTTATTGTTTTTCATTATCCCCTGGATCCGGAGAGGGATTTTGTAAAGCGAGTGATCGCTTTTGAGGGAGAAACTATTGAAGTGCGCAAAAATCATGTTTATATCAATGGCCAACGCTTGGATGAACCCTATATACCCCGTACTACAATAGATGACTTTGAGCCTATAAAGATACCTGAGGGGCATTACTTTGTAATGGGTGATAACCGGAACAACAGTGATGACAGCAGGGTATGGGGGCCCCTAAATAAAGATCTGTTAATAGGGAAAGCGATATTTGTGTATTGGCCCTTTGGCAGGTTTGGGGTTATTGAGTGAACATAATGGATATGGATAAAAGTTTGTTAAAATATCTGAAAGTTGTTGATCTCATATTCGAAGTTACTGATGCCCGCTGCCCTAATACAGCACGCAGCCCTCAGGTACAAAGTTTGATCAGGGATAAGAGATCAATCCTTATTTTAAATAAAACTGATTTGGCCGATACCCGGCTAACCAAAGAATGGGTTGATTTTTATGCAGCCAAAGGAGAACAGGCGCTTCCTGTATCTACCCTCCGGAGGAAGGGTTTTGGTGCTGTAAAAAGGATGCTGCTCAAGGATGCCTCAGATCTCAACAAGAGGTTACAAAAAAAAGGCCGCAGGAACAGGGATCTGCGGGTTGCGGTTTTAGGTATTCCCAATACAGGAAAATCATCTTTTTTGAACAGTTTGCTGGGAAAGCGGGCAGTAAAGAGTGGTGATCGGCCTGGTGTCACCAGAGGACCTCAGTGGGTGCACCTGCATGGAACCATATCTGTTTTAGATACACCAGGACTTTTTGTTCCGCATTTTAAAGATGAGGCTGCTTTGTTTCGACTGGTTTTAATCAAGGCAGTTAATCCTGATCAACAGGATATGGTCCAGTTGAGTGAGCAGCTGCTGCAGTTCTTAAGTGAGCGTTATCCCAGTATCATGAAGAAGCTGGGTGTTACTGATCTCACTTTAGAGAGTGTGGCGCGGGAAAAAAAATTTTTAACTGCACAGGGTGAAAGTGATCTGCATCGTGCTGCGGTTTTTGTCCTGTCATCATGTAGAAAGGGTAAACTGGGACGTTTATCCTTTGAAACACCGGATGAACTATAAGGGTCATTGACAGTTAGGCGCTCTTATTAGAAGGATAAGAGCGTTTTTTACTTTGGGCAGGAATTTTTTGTAGTTATAAGGAATTATAAATGACAGCAAAGAAGTTGACTTATTGGATGAAAATTGAATTGGAACCGCGGCATAAGGATGAACAAATTGAGTTTTCAAGGATTGAGTAAAGATATAGATCGTTTATATGAGATGCACACATATGAGCGGAAGTTTTGGGGAGAGAAGATCCAATTAATAGCTGGGCTTGATGAGGCAGGTCGTGGTCCCCTGGCAGGACCTGTGGTTGCAGCTGCAGTGATATTGAGGGATGAACTGTTAATCCCTGGTTTAAATGACAGCAAGTGTGTGTCTGCAGGTCTGCGCCCTGTACTTGCGGAGAGAATCAAGGTTTCTGCGGCAGGGTGGGGGATTGGAATTGCATCGGTTGGCTATATAGATCGCTATAATATCCTGCAGGCTACTTTTTATGCTATGTGCCAAGCATTAAGGCATGCAGGATTAAGGCCTGATCACATTTTGGTTGATGGAAAAATGAAGGTGCCCGGCTTGGCAACCCCACAAACGGCAATTGTCAAAGGTGATCAAAAAAGTGCTGCTGTT
>CAZZEY010000193.1:0-3516 GCA_964653445.1 uncultured Syntrophaceticus sp.
CCACCTGGATCGATGCTTCAGTAAATTGTTCTTTAAAGGATGTAAAGCTCCCAAAGTATTTTTCAATTTCCATCATGGTATAATAGCCCGGTTCTCTTGCTGCCGGTGGTGCCATCACTGTCCAATAAATGCTGTGCAGTATATGTCCTGAGCCGTTAAAAGCGATTTCCCGCTCCCAGTGCTTCACCAGGCTGAAATCCCCCATGCGCCGTGCCTCCACAAGTTTGAGTTCTGCATTATTCAGCCCCTCCACATAAGAGAGATGATGCCGATCGTGATGGATGTGCAGGGTTCTTTCACTGATTACAGGCTCTAAAGCATTATATGGATAGGGGAGAGGGGGAAGCCTGTGCCCGCCTGGTGGAACATAACTCTGCATCGATTTAGACTGCTCCATATTTATCAACCCCTTTTTGTTTGGCTATATCTGGTATTATGTTATGCGGAATTGTTGGATTTGTGAAGGGGACAGGGGAGGGACAGGGGGACGGGTTCCTTGTCCCGCTTGCCAGTTCCCATTCATTGAGCCCATTCGAGCTGAGAAGTAACAGTGGTGGGTGGTTGCAATATATTTGATCTGTCTGATATATAATAGGGAAGGATATGTTGGACAATATATATAAGGCATAGCAGGTGATACAGCTTGAGAAGTCAAGATGAAGTTAAAAACCAACCCGTAACAGTGATCCATGACTACAGTCATGCCGGAGAGGGGGTTGGCAGGTTTGATGGAAAACCTGTTTTTATACCCCTTGCCATTAGGGGAGAAAATGTCCATTTTGAAATAACTGAGGAAAAAAAGAATTTTTTCAGGGGAAAGCTGCTGGAAATTCTTGAACCAGCTATAGGTAGAGAAGCTGCACACTGTCCAACATACCAAAACTGCGGTGGATGCCAGCTGCAGCACTTGCATTATGAGGAACAGCTTTATTTCAAACAGCAGCGGGTCAGTTCTGCTCTGCGGCGCATTGGCGGGTTGAAGGATGCTGCAGTTAGGCCCATTCTTGGTATGGAGCATCCCTGGCACTACCGCCATACAGCTCGCTTTCACCTGGACAGAACAGGTAGTACAGCAAAAATCGGTTATTACCGCTTGAAAAGCCACACTCTGGAACAGATCGAAGGCTGCGCCCTTCTTCCAGCTGACTTTTATTCACTGCTTGATGCGGTATCTGACTTTCTGGGAAACCTTAAAGGCCATTATGAGATTCCGGTTCACCAGGTAGTTCTGCGTAAAGGATGGGCAACAAGCGAACTGCTGGTGCATCTGATTGCTGATGATTTTCCCAAAAGAGTTGACCAGAGGGCAGTTGATGCACTGGTAGGCGAGTTCCCACATTTAAAGGGGATTGTAATCAGCCTGCGGTCAAGAGCAAAAGAAATGACCATTTACGGCAGCAATTATTACACAGAGGTGATCTCCGGCACCAGGTTCCATGTCCCAGTGGGGGCATTCTTTCAAAACAACCTTGCCCAAACAGAAGTCCTGCTCAGAGTGGTGACCGACCTTGCGGCTCCACAGCCTGACCAAATCCTTTTCGACCTTTATTGTGGTGTAGGCCTCTTTGCCCACTCTTTTGCTCCAAAGGTGAAGAAAGTATATGGTATTGAAGAGAACAAAAAAGCTGTATCAGCCGCTGTGGAAAATGCAGGTATCAATGGCAACAGGAATACCAGGTTTATCCAGGGGAGAGCAGATAAAACCCTACCGCAGTTGACCAGGGAAGGTATCAAGCCAGATACCATCATCCTCGATCCACCACGTCAGGGAAGTGATCGTCAGACCTTAGCCGAAATCAGCAAAATCTCACCAGGTAAAATAATCTATGTTTCCTGCGATCCTGCCACACTGGCACGGGACCTGGCCCTGCTGACCAGATGGGGCTATCAAGTTCTGGATATTCAGCCTGTTGATATGTTTCCTCATACATATCCCGCAGAAACACTGTACCAAAACCAGCAACGGCGGCTGTTGCCTCCCCTGCAGCCTATAGTGATGAAACGATTACACTTACTTGGAGCGGAGCGTCGAGCGGTACCAGTCCAATTAAGGGATATCAAATTGCCAGTCGCACGTCTATGGATAATAGTACTTGGAGTGCGTGGAATGTGTTGACCACGTTGACATTGGCGGCAAGCGGAGGGAGTTATAACCCAATAGTTTCAAGGATTCCGGGAACATACACACAATTTGGTATCTGGACAATTGATACATTGGATGTTTATTCAATAGAGAAAGTCAGCAATAGCATTTATTGCAACGTCACAGCTTGTGCAGCACCTACCCTTTGCACGGTAAGTGCAACATTATCTGAAGGAATTGTTACTCTCTCGTGGAGCGGGGCATCTAGCGGGGCAGGCAATGCCATCACATCTTACGAAATACAGTACAGTGATTCACCTGATAACATCAACTGGGGTGCGTGGTTGGCATTGGCTATCGTCAATACTTCAGCAACAAGCAGTATTTTGAATGTCAGTCCACCTGCTACACGTGGTCATTATCGTCGGTTCCGAATAAGAACTCGTGGTACGGCTGGAGAAGATTTTTACTCAGAATGGTCCATATCCAGCAATACTGTTCGTAAGAATATACTGCCAATACCGCCGACTACTTTTGCCGCAAGCCCTCCTATATATGAAGCTAATACAATAAATCTTTCTTGGGGCGGAACGGTACTTGGAACCAGTGCGATTAAGCAGTATGTCATACAACAGGCTACATCGACAGATGGTGCGAATTGGTCGGCATATGTAGCACTGACGACGATTATTTCAAGCAACACTTCAGGTAGCCTTCAGGTAAATGCCTCACAGGTAGCTGGCCGGTATACCCGTTATCGAATCAGTGTTACAGATGCACTTGATGCAGTTTCAGCGTATGTTGTTAGCAACACGGTAAAGAAAAACAGCCCACCTCCAGCACCAATAGTGAACTGTCCAATGTCTGGCAATTTTACTTATAACACCACACCACGTTTTATGATTACAACAGGTATCGAACCAGATGGGCAATCACAAATAGTGGAGGTAAGGATTGACTCTGGTCCATGGCAAAACAGCGTAGACAATCCTGAAAGGTTTTCCGTCAGTGGCTATCTGGGTAGTGGTGTGAAAACAGTGTTCCAAGCAGAACCTCTATCTGTAGGAAATCATACGGTTACCTTCCGTTGCCTTGACAGCGATATTGAGTCAGCAAGCACAGAAGTTGTTCGTACCTTCACGATTTTAGCATTACCTTTTGAAAGCATCACCGCTAATGTGACAAATGTAAAGGCGACGCATATTCAGACGCTTCGAACTGCTATAAACAGGGTGCGTAGCTATTACAATCTGTCCCCTGCGACTTGGAAAGAGGAGATTATCGCAGGAAAGACCACCATTAAGAATTGGCCATTCCATATCGTTGAAATACGAAAAGCAATCGATGCGGTTATTATGGTTGTTAATAGCTTTGATTCATCCCAGGCATTCGATATACCACCTGTCACATGGCTACCTATTGGTACAGGAAGA
>CAZZEY010000194.1:0-3482 GCA_964653445.1 uncultured Syntrophaceticus sp.
TGTTTTGGTGGTTTTGGGCAGCAAGGATACGGCTATAATGTTGAATCTTTATACGAGGAGATTAGCAAGATATTGGGTACAGACACAAGGTTTTCCTGCATTATACTTGGAGCAGGTAACATGGGAAATGCTCTTGCGAATTATGAAAACTTTAAGAAAAGAGGATTTGACATTCTGGCCATATTCGATATAGATGAAAATAAGGTCGGAAAGCAGATTAATAATATAGATGTCATGCATATGGATACACTCGATGATAAATATCTGGATACATAGAATCCAGTGGCTCATAATTGTACAACTATAACACCCCCCATCTAAATTAGGTTTTAGTCGTGATAAAAGGTTAATGTTTCATTTGCTCTTAACATTTTGGTTTAACAGGATTTTTTTTCCTTACCATTATATTGCGGCACTAATAAAGTGTTACTCATTGATCTCAGATGAAAAAGCAAATATTATCAAGTATAATACAGGTAATAACTCAGAAGAATGGAGGAAATGCCTTGGTTCAAATCATTACTGACAGTGCAGCAGACCTACCAACAGAAATTGTAGAAAAGTACAATATCACTGTAGTTCCGCTGACCGTTCATATCAATGGAGAAGAGTATATAGAAGGTGTTGATATTTTAACACAAGAATTTTACGAAAAAATGTCAACTGCAAAAGAACTGCCGAAAACCTCTCAACCCCCGGTAGCCGGTTTTATCAAGGTCTTTAAGGAGTTAGGGGCCAAAGGAGAACTGCTCTGTGTCAACATTTCCTCGAAACTGAGCGGCACTTATCAAACAGCATGTTTGGCCAAGGAAATATCAGGTGTTGATGTGGTTGTTTTTGATACCTGGGCAGCCACACTGGGTCAGGGCCTGCAGGTTATAAAGGCCGCACTAATGGCCGAAAAAGGCATATCCCGCGATAAAATAATTAAAACACTGACAGAGTATAAAAAAAACATGACCCATTTTGTTCTCCTAGACACCCTGGAGAATGTCGTCAAAGGAGGCAGATTGAGCAAATTTCAAGGGTCTCTAGCCAAACTGCTCAATATTAAAGTTTTACTTACAGGGGTTGAAGGAGCCTTAATAATCCTTGATAAAATACATGGAAGAAAAAAAGCCCTCCAAAGAATAATGGAAAGAATGGGTGAAAAACTGCGGGGAGCAAAAGATATCCCTGTAAGATCGTTCAGTATTTCTCACTACAACAATCTCAGAGATGCTGAATATTTAAAGAGTCAAATCATAAATACTTACAAGATAAAGGATGATCAGGTCATTATAAATGAAATGGGGACAACCATCGCCACCTACGCGGGAGAGGGTGGCATGGTGATATCTTTCTAGTGCTCACATCATCAGTTATACCTGATGAAAATATAATCTTCCTTCTTTTATGACATAGGTGATCAGTCCCTGATCATTAAGGTGTTTGAGAAAAGCTGAAACTGTGGTCTGGATAACATGATACTCCAGCAGGTTTAAAACAATATTATTGCGCAGGGTAATCTCTTTCACCAGTTCTTCCCTTGTTAAAGGGTGCTGTAAAAGTGAAAGGATCTGATCTTGGAATTTATCTATATTTGCCAAATTGTCATTAACTAAATCAGACAGGTCCTCCCTGGTGATTACCCCTTCCTCATGGCTGAGCACAAAATAATCAGCATCGATCTTCGGAAGAAAACGCAGAGTTTTAATGCTCTTATCCAAATCAAATAAGTAAGGAAGGGAATACTTTTTTATGATCTTCCTGCTAAAGATTGCATCACCTAAAAAACACACCCTATCAGGAGTAACAATCCCGATCTGCCCCCTGGTATGACCGGGCAGAAGGATTATTTTAAAAGATTGATCACCTATTTTTTCTATCCCTGGTTTCAGATAGTGATCAACAGGAAATGACGGGGGTGATGGATCCAGATGTTTTAAAGGGCTCGCAGAAAAAAAGATTGCACTGAGCAGATAAGGATGCTCCATAAATGGCCTCTCTTTTTCTGAAGAAAAAACCTTACAATTCGGATATGCCTTCTGAAAATAAAGATTGCCGAGACAGTGATCAAGATGAGTATGGGTATTTAAGATATAGTGAAGATGTATGTTATTGTCATTGAGAATTTTATCAATCTTACGTGCCTGTTTGTTTGTAAAACAGGTGTCAATCAGCAGACAACCCTTGCTCTTAAATAAATAGACCCCTGCATTGGTAGGGGCTTTGATATAATATGTACTTCCATTAATTTTTATCAAATCCATGTTTAAACACCCTTTAATATCATACCAATACAAGCAATAAAGAACAAGAATAAAAAGGAAGGGAAGAAATTGCTGCAAGCGGTTCTTTTTGATTTAGACGGAACATTGATCAACTCTATTCCTTTAATAAGGTTGAGTTTCGAATACACTTTTAAAAAACTTGGGATACCCTGGGGAAAGGGAGAGGTATTGGGCACTATCGGTTTACCTTTACGTGATGTTGCCAAACACTATGCACAGGAAGAGGCAGAGCACTTTCTCGAAGTTTATGCCAACTTTCAGCGTGAAGTACAGGAAAAAATGCTGCAGGCTTTTCCAGATACTATAGAAAGCCTCACCATTTTACGAAAACAGGGTTATCTTACAGGTTTGGTCACATCCAAACGCCGAAAAGCCACAAGGGATAGCCTGCAGATAACAGGATTGAATGATTACATTGATGTCGTAGTTACTGTAGAAGACGCCAATCACCCCAAACCTCACCCAGATGGTGTGTTGAGTGCTCTTAAAGAACTCTCAGTTCATCCTTCAAAAGCTGTTTATATCGGGGACAGCATTTATGACATTATGACCGGCAAAAACGCCGGTACAGCAACCATCGGAGTAACCTGGGGGATAGCGGCAAAAAAAGATCTGGAAAAACAGCAGCCTGACTTCTTAGTAGAGTCCTGGAAAGAACTGCTCAGAGCCGTGAATAGTCTGTGACCGATCACAGGGACGGTTCTGCCGCCCGGTGCCCCAGGTGCCCCACAGTATGAACTATTGTTTCGGTGTTATTTCGATAACAGAGTTTAAAGCCATCAACAGCTCCTGGCCGCTGTTGCGGCGGCGTAAAGAAAGAGGACTGACTGTCACTGTATTGAGCGGTATTGGAACAAAAACACCGTCAATGATATGGTTTTGGTCACCATAATAAGCGATGGAATGGATTACATAAAACTGACCATCATATCTGCCCAGATACAGCATCACATGCCCAGGGAAATAAAGAATTGATCCAGGTGACAGCAGATTCAGTACATAAATGCGTTCCTTTCTATCTGCTTTTTGAAGTGAAATAACCTTTCCGGGTAATGCTGCCTGTTCTCTGGAGTTGCGTGGAAAGAGAAATCCAAAGCAGCGGTAAATATCTCTGATAAAAGCAGAGCAGTCCCGGGAATTAAACATCCCCCCCCATCCATAACGCTCCCCCAGCATTTTAAATGCCTGGCCGATAACTGCTGACCTGGT
>CAZZEY010000195.1:0-3438 GCA_964653445.1 uncultured Syntrophaceticus sp.
TGGTTCACCAGCTGCAGAACTTGGTATAGGGAAAGGTGATTGTCTCCTTTCTGTAAATGGAACCCGCCCTCAAGACCTGATAGCTTACCGCTATCTTACTGCAGATGAGCGAGTGATTTTAAAGGTTCGTCAAAAAGGGGGAAAGGTTGTTTTCCATAGGATATCAAAGGATTTTGATACGGACATTGGGATAATGTTTAAGGATGACTGTTTTGATGGCATTAAACACTGTCGGAATAAATGTGTTTTCTGCTTTGTGGACCAAATGCCAGGTGGTCTGCGCTCTACCCTTTATGAAAAAGATGATGACTACCGCCTCTCTTTCCTACACGGCAACTTTGTTACATTGACCAACCTCAAAGAAGCTGATATTGCAAGGATTGTCAATATGAAGTTGGGTCCACTATACATTTCAGTGCATACAACAGACCCTTTGCTGCGGGGAAAAATGATGGGGCAAAAAAAGGCTGCTCCAGTACTTGAACTTATCTCTCTGTTTGCTGATGCCGGAATTACAATGCACATTCAGGTTGTGCTCTGCCCCGATTGGAATGACAGGGAAGTTTTAAGAAAAACTATTTTCGACCTAGCTGTTTTTTGGCCGCAGGTGGCTTCTGTGGGAATAGTACCTGTGGGGCTGACCAAGTACCGCCAGCACCTTCACAAACTGCGTTCTATTACCCGGACCGAATGCAGACAGTTGATCGCTCAAGTGTCAGGTTGGCAAAAGAAATTCCGCAGAGCAAATGGTGTATCACTGGTCTACCTGGCTGATGAATTTTATTTAAAGGCAGGACTGCCATTTCCCCTGGTAGATAGCTATGATGGTTTTCCGCAGCTGGAGAATGGCATCGGAATGGGACGGTTATTTTATGAAGAATTTCGCAAGATACGCGCAAGACTTCCGGAAAGGTTGAGGATAAAACGTCGTTTATATCTGGCTACCTCGCGGGCAGGCGCTCAGGTGCTATCCCCGGTTGTACATCGTCTAAATTTCATTAGAAATCTCAATTTAAAATTGATCAGTATTTCCAACACCTATTTTGGACCCCGGATAACGGTAACCGGTCTTTTAACAGGAAATGATCTTATTCGAGGATTAATAGCAGTTCGAGGTGGGGATGTATTGGTACCCCGTGTTATGCTGCGTAAGGATACCCCCTTTTTTCTCGATGGTCTCTCTGTTGGGGAGGTTGAACACAGGTCCGGGTGCTCGCTTTATCTGTTGGATCCCAATAGCACTGCACTGATGGAAAAAATCTGTATGTTAGGGGGGATTCGGTTTTGAGCAAACCGGTTGTAGCTTTGGTGGGAAGACCTAATGTTGGGAAGTCTACTCTGTTTAATCGCCTTTCAGGTGGGAGGTCTGCTATTGTGGCGGATCGACCTGGTGTTACCCGGGACCGCCTTTACAGAGATGTTGAGTGGGATGGCAGATCATTTACCATCGTTGATACTGGGGGATTGTTTCTGGAAGATGAACAATTTCACGAGCATGTGGAAGAACAGGTGTCTATGGCTATAGAGAATGCTGATCTTGTTGTGTTTGTGGTGGATGCTCAGGTGGGCGTGACCGTAGAGGACAAGCATGTTGCCCAGTTATTGCTGAAAAGTAATAAGGATGTTATTCTGGCAGCGAACAAAGTTGATAATTTTGATCAACAGGATATTTACGATTATTATCAGTTGGGCCTCGGAGATCCCCTTCCCATTTCCAGTCTGCACGGCCTCAATATCGGTGAACTTCTGGATAAGATCAAGTCTATGCTTCCTCAGATACAGACAAAGGAGGAGGAAAAGGGTATCAGGGTTGCTGTGGTAGGAAGGCCCAATGTAGGAAAATCTTCTTTGATTAATGCGCTGCTTAAGGAAAAGCGTGTGATTGTAAGTGATGTGCCTGGAACAACCCGGGATGCGATAGATACAAAATTTATATTTAATGACCGCAATTATGTTCTTGTGGATACAGCAGGGATCAGAAGGCGCAGTCGTGTGGACCGGGGGATAGAGTATTATAGCGTGCGGCGTGCCCTTAAGGCGATCGACCGTGCTGATGTTGTGCTGCTGGTATTAAACGCGGCAGAGGGAATTGTAGAACAAGATAAGAAAATCGCGGGATATATTGAAGAAAGCGGAAAAGGGGTTATAATTATAATAAATAAATGGGATTTGGTTGGGGGACAAAAAAACAGACACCGCGCTTTTGAAAACCTGGTTCGGGAACAGCTGTCTTTCCTTTTTTATGCTCCTATTCATTATATTTCAGCTCAGACCGGTGAAGGGGTAAAGAAAATACTGCCTCTGGTAGATGTTGTTCATAATGAGCAGCACAAAACGATTAGCACCGGGAACCTGAATTCCTGGCTGAGTGAAACTCTCTTTCTAAACCCGCCTCCATCAGCAAAGGGTGGTCTAAAAATTTTTTATGCAACCCAGGTTGCATCAGCTCCACCGGTGTTTGTGTTTTTTGTCAACAGCCCTAAAATGGTTCATTTTTCTTATAAACGCTACCTTGAGAACCAGCTCAGACAGGCCTATGGTTTTGAAGGCACACCTGTGAGGCTGACTTTCCGGGCAAGACGGCGTAAAGATCAATAAAAGGGAGGGAAACTATGATAAATTTTTTAGTGCTTTTGATCAGCTATCTTTTAGGCTCTATTCCTTTTGGCTATTTGATCGGTAGGAAGTATAATGTGGACATACGGCGCCATGGAAGTGGAAATATCGGAGCTACTAACGCTTTTCGGGTTTTAGGACCCGAAGTAGGGTTGTTGGTGCTCTTTTGTGATCTTGCTAAAGGATTTCTACCTGTTTTAATTGCTAATAACCTGTTTGGCCCCATGCTGGGGGTTGGGGCAGGACTGGCAGTTATGATCGGCCATAACTGGTCAGTTTTTCTGAAGTTTAGAGGCGGCCGTGGTGTAGCAACAGGGGCAGGGGTGTTAATAGCCTTAATGCCCGGGGTTGTATTAATAGCATTTGTGATCTGGCTGTTGATTGTGCTTATCACAGGTTATGTCTCACTGGGATCAATATTAGCTTCGGTTGCTGTTCCTTTTATTGCACTCATCTTTCACATTCCCTGGGTATATTTTATTTTTGCAGTTCCAGCTCCTATTATCGTTGTGATTAGACATCTACCCAATATCAAGCGTCTGCAGACCGGAACTGAAAATCGTATTCGCTTTTGGTGATATAATTAGTTTAATATAGTACCGCAGGACTTTTGGACTCTTATATTTCTCAATGATCAATTTAGCGGCTTACTTTTTGTAAGCTGCTTTTTTAATACCTTCCGGTTATACCAATTATTAGCTGGCATATAAATAATTAAATGGGAGAATACCGCAAAATCACTTCTGATCAATTTATGGCATGAATAAGGATTGTCTTGCATAAAAAAGAATAGGGAGGGGGTTGCCCATGGAAAATCTCAAT
>CAZZEY010000196.1:0-3415 GCA_964653445.1 uncultured Syntrophaceticus sp.
TGTTATAGACAACTATTACATTCCTCTATAGGAACCTCTGATCAATCAGCAGTAAGACTTATTTATGATTATATTAATATTTCTATAGTATTTTATTTACCTATTAAACATTAATGGAGGTGATGCTGAGATAAAATATTTAGTGGATTACAGTCCATTAGCTAAGGGGGTGTTGGAAGAAAAAAGCCGCGTCAATCATTTCTAACAACAATTTTTTCATGACAGTCATAGTGTGTCGATATGAATCTTTTTAACGAAAAAGCTAGATAACGAAATAAAAACATGGGGGTGACGTGATGGCTGAGCTCCAGACGAGTTGGGGTTGGCTAATTGCTATCTACCTTTTTTTGGCTGGCATTTCTGCTGGTGCTTACCTTTGTGCATTTGTTTCTTGGTCCAGGTTCGGCGGAGATAATTTAATTTCAAGAGTAGGTATTTTACTGGCAGCCCCGTGTCTTGGATTGAGTATTTTGTTTTTGTTCTTTGACCTGGGTAATCCCGCTAATTTCATGAATGCATTTTTACGTCCCTATAGTTCTATGATTTCTGTTGGAACATGGGTATTAACGATCTTTTTTATTGTTAGTGGGATTCAATGGCTCAAGTGCATAACATCCCGCGACAAGACTCTAAGAGAATGGAATTGGGTCTGGTTTGTGGGATTTATTTTTGCTGTTTTAACTGCTTTTTATACAGGTGTGCTCCTCTGGGAAATGAGAGGTATTCCTTTCTGGAACACAATTCTGATTCCACTCCTATTCTTAACTTCGGCTCTTTCTACCGGAATCGGCGCGGTACTGATTGGTTCTATAGCCTACAATTCATGGAAAAAAGATGGTCAGCTGGACACATTAAATATCAACTATCTCTATAAAACTGATCTGCTGCTGATTATTATTGAAGTTGCTATCCTTTTAATTTACCTGTTGGTTATGGGTCAATCTACCCATCCTGCAGCAGTTAACTCAGTACAAATACTATTGACAGGCTCTTTGGCTCCAGCATTCTGGATCTTGGTGATCGTTGTTGGGCTGGTGCTCCCATTTTACCTGGAATGGAGCCTCTATAAAAAAGATATCAGCAAACATTTAAGTAGTGCACTAGCCGCTGCGTGTCTACTTGTTGGTGGTTTGACATTAAGATATTTAATCCTGTCTGCAGGCACACTGGAGACTTTTAGGTTATTGCTCTAAAGGAGGTCAATAACATGGGAGAGGTTAAGTTAAATAGAAGAGACTTTCTAAAGTTAGGCGGTATCACATGCCTTGCATCAACATTAATTGCACCCCTCAATAACTTAGTTCCCTTTACCAGTTTTGCTGAAGCAGCTGAAAGCGAGGCAAGATACACTGTCACTAAAAAAATCCCCCAGGTTTGTGCCCGTGCCTGTGAGTGCGACTGTGCCTATAATGTCGTTGTTGGAGTGGATACAGCCACAGGGATTGAACGTGGGATAACCATTGAGGGAAGGCCTGAGGACCCGGTATCCAGAGGAAAATACTGCATCAAAGCTTTGGGGTTTGTTGATGCCATGTACAACCCTGACCGGCTTCTTGTTGCTATGAAAAGGACAAACCCTAAACGAGGAGTTGATCAGGACCCCGGTTGGGTCGTTGTTTCTTCAGAAGAAGCATTAAACGAGATCATTGAAAAAATGAAGCAGCATAAACCAGATGAAATGGTTTTTTGTTCTCCGGGAGACCCTTACAGCAACCGTCTCTGCCGTTCCTTGGGTGTCAGGAGAAGTGACCAGAGAACCGAATGTTTCGGCACTCACTATTATCTCAACTCATTGATGATTACTAACCCCCCGAACAAATATTATTCAAGCACCTATACAGTTACCCATTCATTGTGGGGATTTGATTACAGCAAAACAAAATATATGCTGTGGTTTGGCTTTGACTCTTTTTCCAAATGCGGCAAAGCTGGCATTCTGAACCATATTGTGGAGGGTAAGCGGAATGGAACCAAAATCGTTGGTTTCAACCCTCTGCGGACACCCATGGCAGATGGCATTATGGATGAGTGGTACCCAATCAAGCCAGGGACCGATCTGGCTGTTGCCCTAGCCATGATCAAGATCATGATAGATGAAAAGATCTATCACGAAAATTTTGTAAAGAACTACACAGATTCAGCTTCTCTTATTGATGCCGACACAAAATTACATATAACTGATTCCAATGGTAAATGGATGGCTTGGTGTACCGAACACAACAGAATGGAGCCCATTGATAACTGTGATGCACCAGCATTGGATGGCGGGCCTTACACTGTGACTGTAGATGGTAAAGAAGTACAGGCCATACCTGTTCTGCAGCTGCTGCAAGATAATGTAAAAGAGTGTACCGCAGAGTGGGCTGCAAAAATCAGTGATGTACCTGCTGATGTTATCACCCGGGTGACAAAAGAATTCGCCGCGGCTGCACCGAATGTATGTATTCCCAACTTGAAACGCGACCCTGCAGGTCCAAACTATGCCAACAGCTGGCGGTTGATGCATGCCATCAACACCTTGCATGCACTGACCGGGTCTTTTGATCATGATGGCGGAGTTCTTTTCCTGCATGATGTAAAGATCCCCTGGCTTGAGGATGTTGATCCACCTGCTAAACCCTATCCTTCATTACCGGAAAAATCTCCGGACTATAGGCATGAATTCCCGGTTTCAGAAGAGATCTACCAGCAAAAGGATTTCTCCGCTCCAGGACACTACGGGATGATCGGCTATGGACTTTATAAGACCGACATGACGAAGGTTGTGGTCTTTAAGGGCCCACACAGGGGACTAGCTGCTCTTATCCAACCGCAGATGGTTGAAAAAGCCCTGGAGAAGATGGACCTGGTCTGGGACTGGGATCTCTATTTGGATGATATTGTTTACTGGTGTGACTATGTACTTCCGGCACCTCATCAGTATGAAGAAGGTAAACTTGACATCAGGCAGTACTATCCTAAATACCCATGTCTGGTAGGTGGAGAGCCAGTTCAAAAACCACCTGGAGACTGCATAGGTTGGGGTGCCATTGCCAAGAAAATTGGTCTCGCTTTGGCTCCAGAATACTGGACAACCGATGGCAGCAGTGATCCTGAAAAAGTCATAACAGGAAATATGAATGATGCCGCACTGAAAGCTGTAGGCGCAGCGGAAAACACAGAAGAATTTATAAACGAGAAAAACGGCATCTGGATCGATAAAAAGCCCTATGAGAACTACAGAACTCTTAGAGAGATCGGCTATGGGAGACCAAATGGTCGGGTCAGACTCTATATTGACGAGTTTGCCAGGGTGTCCCATGAACCCCTGCCCAAGTGGGCTGACAGATGGACAGTTGTAGATGGGGAGTACAAGTTCTCCCTGTTGGTTACCCGTTCTCCCTGGCATATGCATGCTGATCCAAACTTTATTAAT
>CAZZEY010000197.1:0-3400 GCA_964653445.1 uncultured Syntrophaceticus sp.
CTGCGGGTAGAACGAGGACTTGCTGAGAATACCATACACTCTTACCGCTATGACCTAGAGCAGTACACCTCTTTTTTATCTGTCCAAAAACTCAACTTTTTGCAGGCAAACCAGAATGTGATTATGAATTTTTTAACTAAGCAGCGCCTCCTCAATAAAAGCGCCAGAACTAGGTCCCGTATGCTGGCTGCTCTGCGCGGTTTTTATCGCTATTTACTGCAGGAGGGGCGGATAGCAGCAGACCCTACCGAAAATCTGACATCTCCCAAACTGGAGAAAAACTTACCGCGGGTGCTGAGTGTCGAGGATGTGGAGCAGCTGCTTGCCCAGCCCAATCACGGAACTGTGACAGGGATGAGGGACAAGGCAATGTTGGAGTTGTTATACGCTACAGGGATGCGGGTATCGGAAATGCTTGGATTAGATACTCAACACCTGAACTTGGATCTAGGGTTTGTCCGCTGTATGGGAAAGGGTTCTCGGGAGCGGATCATACCTGTTGGTGAAGTAGCCCAAAAATATCTCAGAGAATATCTATCCCGCTGTTGGTTAAAGTTAAGAAGAAATAGTGGTGAAAGAGCAGTTTTTTTGAATAAAAACGGCAGGCGGCTGACCAGACAGGGGTTCTGGAAAATCCTTAAAGGTTACGCAAAAAAGGCTGGAATACAGCAGGAAATTACACCTCATGTACTGCGTCATTCCTTTGCTACACACCTGCTAGAGAATGGCGCGGACCTGAGGGCGGTACAGGAAATGTTGGGCCATGCCGATATTTCCACCACACAGATTTACACCCATCTGAGCAAGAGAAAGTTGAGGGAAGTTTATGAAAAATCACATCCCAGAGCCTAGTGTAAGCAAGGTATTAATTCTAGTGATGGATGGGGTTGGTGTTGGAGAACTGCCTGATGCTGTAGATTTTGGGGATGCTGGTTCATCCACTCTGGGAAATCTGGCTGAGAGTGTAGGTGGGCTTCACCTCCCATGTCTTGAGCAGTTGGGATTAGGCAGTATTATTCCTATTGCCGGTGTACCACCTGTTTCCAACCCAAAAGCAGCTTATGGAAAGATGGCTATGTGCTCTGCAGGTAAAGATACCACTAGTGGTCATTGGGAGATGACTGGTGTGATATTAGATAAACCATTTCCCACCTATCCTGAAGGGTTTCCACCGGAGATCATTATCCCCTTTGAGGAAAAGATCGGAAGAAAGGTGCTGGGAAATAAGGTTGCATCTGGGACAGAAATTATTAAGGAATTGGGTGATCTGCACCTAAAAACAGGCAGCCCAATTGTTTATACTTCTGCAGACAGTGTTTTTCAGGTGGCTGCCCATGAGGAGGTTATCCCTGTTGCTGAACTATACCAAATCTGTTCTGCGGCAAGGGAACTGCTGGCAGGGCCTCATGCTGTGGGGAGGGTTATTGCCCGCCCGTTCCTCGGCGAAAATGGTGATTACTGGCGCACAACACGGCGCCATGATTTTTCCCTTTCACCACTAAGGCCAACTCTGTTTGATGCCCTGAGCAGCAGCGGGTTCCAGGTTGTGGCTGTGGGTAAGGTAAATGACATTTTTGCTGGTCAAGGTGTGACCAAATCTGTTCCTGTGGCGGGAAATCAGGAAATATTCCGCGCTGCCAGGACCGCTTTTCAGGAACTGGAACGTGGTTTGGTTTTTGCAACCTTGGTTGATTTTGATTCTCTTTATGGCCACCGCAATGATATCAATGGATTTGCCAGTGCTCTAGAAGCCTTTGATTCATGGCTGCCTGATTTGCTTGATAACCTACGCCAGGGGGAATTAGTCGTGCTGACTGCTGATCACGGCTGTGATCCCACAACACCCAGCACAGACCACTCAAGGGAATATGTGCCTCTATTAATAACAGGGCCAGGAATTAGGACAGGTTCTTTGGGAGTACGCCGAACCATGGCTGACCTGGGAGCAACACTAGCAGAACTATTTGGTGTGGAAAAGGGGGATGGGACTCCTATATCTATATCTGGTATTTATAAGGAGTGAAAAAATGCGTGCACTTGATCTAATCATTAAAAAACGGGATGGGGGAAGTCTCACCTATCAGGAACTGGAATATATGGTTCAAGGATTCACTAATGGGGATATCTCTGATTACCAGATGTCATCTTTTTTAATGGCCGCTTTTTTACGGGGGCTTAACTATGAAGAAACAAAATATTTAACTCTCGCAATGATTAAATCCGGTAAATTAATGGATTTAAAAGATATCCCAGGAATCAAAGTGGATAAACACAGTACAGGGGGTGTTGGTGACAAAACTACCCTGGTACTGGTGCCATTAGTGGCTGCTGCGGGGGTAAAAGTTGTTAAGATGTCAGGACGAGCTCTCGGTCATACCGGGGGTACCCTGGATAAATTGGAATCGATACCTGGTTTTCGGACAAATCTCTCAATTGATGAGATGAAAAATATCGCTGCACAAACCGGAGCAGTGGTAGCGGGGCAGACTACCAATCTGGTCCCTGCTGATAAGAAGATCTATTCCTTACGTGATGTCACCGGAACTGTAGATTCTCTCCCATTAATTGCCAGCAGTATTGTGTCCAAGAAAATTGCCGGAGGGGCTGACAGGTTCGTGCTTGATGTTAAGGTCGGATCAGGTGGTTTTCTTCCCTTTGTTGATCGTGCCCGTGCTCTGGGTGTACTGTTAGCTGGCCTGGGGAGTGACTTTCACCGCAAGACTGTGATCGTGATCAGCAGTATGGAACAGCCCCTGGGCCGGGAAGTGGGAAATGCTTTAGAGGTACAGGAGGCTGTATCAACACTAAAAGGGGATGGACCAAGTGACCTTGTTGAACTCTGCCTGGTACTGGGAGGGGAGATGCTGGCTGCTGCAGATGCAGCAGAATCACCTGAGGAGGGAAGAAAGCATCTTGAGGAACTGCTGAAACAGGGAGCCGGCTTTGAAAAACTGCGGGAGTCGGTTAAAGCTCAGGGAGGTTCTCTCGATGTCATTGATAACCCGGAACTGCTTCCTAAAGCTAGGGAACAGGTTGTGGTGAAGGCAGATAAGCAGGGTTTTATTCAAGGTATAAATGCCCGGGAGATAGGTTGGGCATCACTGCTGCTGGGAGCCGGGCGTCTGAACAAAGAGGATATAATTGATCCAGCGGTGGGGATTACTTTACAGAAAAAGATGGGTGATGCTGTTGCTGTTGGTACACCCCTTGCTGTACTCCATGTGAACCGAACAGATAATCTTGATGAGGTGAAGGAACGAGTAAAAAACGCTTTTGTTATTGGGCCGGACAGTCCAACACTACCTCCCATGATCTATGATGTGATTAAATAATGCTGTGGCAAACGAAACGTCAGACTGTGTGACAAACATGCAGGTTTATTCTAAATAGTACTATTCAA
>CAZZEY010000198.1:0-3395 GCA_964653445.1 uncultured Syntrophaceticus sp.
TCAAGAGTGTCGTCTTATTTTAGATAACCGGAATAATAATCCCTTAGAAAAAGAAAAATAAACCTGATAGGGGGTAGAGATGTTGTGCGAAAAATTATCCTGACCGCTTTTATCTTGCTTGTTTTTTGTTTAATCCCTTTTGAAACACTCCTGGCATCAGAAAATAACCGTTGCCCTTGTGCTTTATATAACAGAGAACTATATGAAACCACACCACAGATGCAGGGGGATGATATCGTAGAACTCCAGTACCGGCTCAAACAGTTAGGTTTTTTTAACGGCAGTTGTAATGGAATCTACGATAAGAACACTGCAAATGCTGTGCGCTCCTTTCAGAAATCAATAAAACAGCCTGTTACAGGAAGGGTTGTCCAGAGCACCTGGACTGCATTAGGGGAGGGATTTGAGCACCCAACAGATGCAATTCCCGAGAAACCACCGGAAAATGTAAATATCCTCGTAGACCTCGAGAAAATGACGCTGACCATCAGAAATGGTGAACGACCTTTCAGGGAGTTTACTATAGCTGCGGGAAAACCGGAAACCCCTTCACCGATCGGAGAATGGAAAATTATTGATAAAGACTATGACTGGGGTGGTGCTTTTGGAGCACGCTGGATGGGGCTCAATGTCCCCTGGGGCAACTACGGTATCCACGGGACAAATAGGCCATGGTCCATCGGTAGTCCGGTTTCAGCTGGATGTATCAGGATGTTTAATGAAGATGTTGTCCAGGTTTTTGAATGGGTAAATGTTGGAACAAGAGTAAAAATACAAGCACCATTAAGCTGGTTGGCAGGCTCCTGCAGCAGAACTTTAAAAAGTGGATTAAGCGGCCCAGATGTTGTCTATATTCAACTGCTCTTAAAAGAAGCCGATTTTAACCCCTATTATTGCGATGGTTGGTATGGTTCTTTAACCGAATTTGTGGTGCGGTCATATCAACTGCATACAGGGCTGCCTGTAACAGGACAAGTAGATGAAAAAACCAGATTACACCTAGAGGAAAGAGTCGGTGTTTTCGAACGGGATAGCTAACCAATTAATTTGTCCATTTTCCAGTCATTAATCCTCGTCGCAAACTGAGACCTGTACGAAACTCAGGCAGCAGCCTGGGAAAACAGCGGATAAAATTTGTCAAACCTATATCAAGATATCTCTGTGCAAGCAGTGCAGCAGCAGTATCTACACCTCCCAGATCAAGTCCTTTCCAGATCTGACATACACGTCTCTCCACCTCCAGCTTTGGAGAGAGAATGCGCCATATAATCTTAGAAAAGCTGTTTTCCGGCTCTTCATTACCGGCAATCCATCGGACAGCTTCCCTCCCTGTGATTAACGCGGTATCAATTCCTCCCCCATGCAGTGGAGAAGCGCACCCTGCGGCATCACCGACAAGCAGTACTTTGCCATACTGAAGCTGCTCACGCAGGCGGATGGGAACAACACCCCCAGTCCTTTTTATAATTTGACCGGTGACTCTTTCCTGAGCCATTAATTGATCTAGCCTGGCCCACAGCTGTTTGCCAGAAAAGTCCCTTTCTTTACACTCAGGGTCAAAATAACCAAAACCAACATTAGCTGTGGTGCTGCTCTTGGGGAAAACCCAAAAATAACCTTTATAATGGGGAAATGCTAAAAACTTCAACCTCTCTCCCTGGGCGGAAAAATCCCCATTTAAAACATATTGAACAGTAACCGCTCCATTGCGTTTATAATAATCACGAAAACCATACCTCACAGATGTAATGGAGGGAACACCACTGGCATCAATAATCCAGTCATACTCAGACTCCAAAGTTAGAAGGAGATCTGATGTGATGCGGGTCTTTTCAAATATCCTTGCCCCTGCGGCTTTAGCTTGAGCGGCAAAATCTTTTTGCCATTCCTCCCGGTCAATCATCCACAGGTTGATCTTTCTGCAGTCGATCCGGTATTCTTTCTCAACCTTAAGCAGGGCTTCATCTACTTTATAACGCACTCCTATTCTTGGTTTACCTACCAAATGCATGGAGTCGTAAAAACCCTCTGCACAGCTGATGTGTTTTCCTATCTCACTGCGCTCAAAAAGGTCAATTTCCAGGCCCAACCTAACACCTTCCACTGCTGCTGCCAGACCTGCAGGGCCGGCTCCGATCACACAAACCCTTTTCTTCCCCATTCTTAGCCTCCAGTGCTTACCGAAACATCTCATTTGTGTCATATTTTACTGCAATATAATTGATTCTGCGTGCAGATCATTTCACGCAGTTTTTGTAAACTCTCAAATTGAACAGCAAAATTGTCCCACATTTCACCGATCAAATAAACTAACGGTAAACCGGCCAACTCTTCTGTGACATTATAGAAATCAATATCCGCCTTCCCCGGAACCAGATGGCCATCCTTTGAACCATCGTTATCATTTATATGAAAGTAATGCCCCTTAACTCTCCTGATCCATTGCTCCGGTTTGTCTCTGGACATGCAGTTGCAATGCCCGATATCAACACAGGTGGAAATCTGGGATGAATCAAAAACCTCCAGTAATTTGGCAAATGTATCAGGCAGTTTATCATAAACATTCTCCAGCAGAATGGTTACCCCGCTGTCATTAATCTCCGGTAAAAAGGATTCCCAGAAAAGCACATTTTCCTCCAACCAAAGCTCATCATATTTTTCATAACCTGTGGTGGTATCATAGAAGGAATGAATAACCAGCTGATGGGCTCCCAACTTTACAGCTGCATCAACAGCCTGCTGATACCTGTACTCAGCCACACCCCGTACTCTTTTATCAATACTTGTTGGAACAAGGTTCAAATAAGGGCCATGCAGTGTTACCTCTCCTTCAAAGCCGGACAGCATTTCCAGATACTCATCTATAATCTCTGGATTGTCCAGCTGATCAGGCATAATAAAATCCTGCAGTTCCAAAACATCAAAATTGTTGAGACAAAAATCCCAATCTTCAAGAAATCTCTCTTTGTAAGCTCCAATTCCTAGTTTGACCTGTGTCATCTATTACCTATCCTTTCCTGGTGCGATCTCTGGTCATTTTACCATCTATCTTTCGTCATAGTAAGATAAAAAACCTGCTGAGCTCGCCAGCAGCCGATCTAACAACTGCTCCAGGAAGTATTATCCAACCTTGTCATTTAAAATGACCTTCATTTTCTAACATCTGAAATTTAGGGGTTATTGAGGTGATATATTATTTTTTAGGTATTATAAAAAGTCCGGTATTTTAGACTTCTCAACTTTTAATAGATAAGGCATAAATCTGCGGTAATGAATCTTAATTAAGATTAGTACACAGAAATAAAAAAGACGGTATTAACCGTCTTGTATATGCCTTCTGTTGGTGCCGAGGGAGGGAATCGAACCCTCACGAGCCGCGAGGCTCCCGGGATTTT
>CAZZEY010000199.1:0-3388 GCA_964653445.1 uncultured Syntrophaceticus sp.
GTGAACTGCGCAAGCGGCTAAAAGCGGAATTTGAGCGGGTTGGTATAGAGATTTCTTACCCTCATCATGTTCTTATCAAAAAGCAGGGAAGGGGACAATCAAGGGATGAAGTATAATGTGGGTGATGTGGTGCAGATGAAAAAACAGCACCCCTGCGGCAATAATGAATGGGAGATTTTGCGGGTAGGGATGGACTTTCGCATCCGCTGTCTGAAGTGCGGCCGGATGGTGATGCTGCCCAGAGTCAAATTTGAAAGAAGTGTGAAGGCTGTTATTAGATCTGCCGAAGATACCGATTCGATGTGAATTTCGCCTCAATTGTTCTAAAGTATCTACTGATAGAACTCTGTCTAACAGAAAACGCCGCTAAGTAGGTATTGCAGGCAGCCACGGCCGGACAGTGTAGTCTTATAATGTCCAGCCGTAGATGATGCCGCTGCTGGGGCACAGCTGCTGATGGAAAACACAGTTTGATGTTGTTTTCAGGTGCTGCTAATGATATAATTTCTAATATCTTAACTGGGCCGCTCCTAATCCCGCCTGGGAGAAGAAAAGGCGGTCCGGACTTGGTGATCATGTCAGATGAGGTTTGTTCCATCTGAGATGTGATTTCCCTGCCCCTATGCTGGGGCCGTAAGTCCGAAGGGAGGTGGAAAGTTTGCGATCCTATGAGACCCTCTTTGTCTTAAAACCTGATCTAGAAGAAGATGCGACTACCGCTGCCATTGAGAGGTTGACCGCATTGATTCAGCAAAACCACGGCACTGTGGAGCAGGTCAACAGGTGGGGGAAAAAGCGGTTAGCCTATGAAATCGAAGATTATCGTGAGGGTTATTACACCCTGGTTCTATTTCAGGGAGAGCCGGAAACAGCCAAAGAGCTTGACCGGGTGATGCGCCTAAGTGATGTAGTGCTGCGTCATGTTATTGTCAGACGTGATGCTGCGTAAAGAATAAGGGAGGGGAAAAGCCTTGTATCTCAACCGGGTTATATTAATCGGGCGTAATACCCGGGAACCGGAACTGCGATTTACCGGCGGAGGGGCGGCAGTGGCCAACTTCACTCTTGCTGTGGACCGGCCATTTTTAAATGCCCAGGGTGAGCGTGAGACAGATTTTATCAGGATTGTTGCCTGGAGAAAACTGGCCGAAACCTGTGCCAATTATATGGGGAAGGGGCGTCTGGTTGCAGTAGAGGGACGCCTGCAGGTACGGACTTACCAAACACCTGAAGGGCAGAACCGCACTATGTCTGAGGTTGTCGCAGATACAGTTCGTTTTTTAGAGCGAGCCCGGGAAGGGACACCCTCTGGGAATGTCCCCGAGAGAAACGATAGTTCAGAGCCTGCTTTCCCTGAAGATCCCTTTGGAGTTGATTTCAACCCAGAGGAACCGCCATTCTAAGATCGGCCAGGAGGTGTTACTTTGAAGCGCGAACGAGGAAGGAAAAGGAAAAAAGTATGCAGTTTCTGTGTGGAACATGCTAAACACATTGATTATAAGGATGTCTACAAACTTCGTAAATACCTGAGTGAGAGGGGAAAGATTCTGCCGCGCAGGATTTCCGGAAATTGTGCCTATCATCAGCGCATGATGACCAGGGCAATAAAGCGTGCTCGGAATGTGGCTCTGCTGCCATTTAGCGTGGATTAAAAGGAATATATAAGCTGATCAAAAAGGGAGCAGGAGCTCCCTTTTCTTATAGAATTTATTAGATAGTATTTATTTCGGCAGGAATCATATGATAAAATGCCGAAGGTAAAGCAAAAATAAAGGCGGGGATCGTGTGGAAGCAAAGTTTTTCCAAGGTTACAAACGTAGGTTTTTTATTGGATTGGGAGTGCTGCTAGCCTTTACTTGCCTAGCCCTGGCTTATTATAACAGGCTGCTGGGCGTTTTCGGGCTAGTAACCTCTATCACCGGACTCTATGCTTTTTATTATGTGGATAACCAGGAGAAGAAGGCCCGGGAGCGTGAACTAAAGGAAGAACTACTTTCTGCAGAAAAAGATGAGCTACCTGAAGAACTACCCGCTGTTTCCAAATTATCTTTAGTATTGATCCAGGTAGATGATTATGATGAGGTTTTCCAAGGCATGGCAGAAGATCAGCGCCCTCTGCTGGTAGGCAAAGTTGATAAACTAATGCGGGAGTGGGCTGCTGCTGCTAGAGCTTATCTGCACAAAGATGGGAGGGATCGCTTTTCAATGCTTCTTCCCACTGGAGAACTAGAGGCCCAGGAGAGTAAGAACTTCCCCATTCTTGATGAAATGCGCGGCATCAATTTAGGGAACCGCATCCCGGTAACTTTGAGTATCGGCGCAGCCAAGGGAGTGGACACTGAAGAGCCGGCTAAACAGGGGGAACTTGCCCAACAGGCCCTGGAATTAGCCCTGGAGAGGGGTGGAGACCAGGCGGTTGTTAAAAGCACCGAACACACCTGGTTTTACGGGGGGCATACCGAAGCTGTGGGCAAGCGCAGTCAGGTGCGTGTTCGAGTCACTGCCGCAGAACTGACCAGACTGATTAATCTGACGAAAAATGTAGTAATCATGGGGCACTGCCGGATGGATCTGGATGTTTTAGGGGCTGCTGTAGGGTGTGCAGAGATAGTGCGCCATTACGGCAAAAAGGTGCGGATTCTAGTTGACAACCACGGGAGCGCCATTGATAAATTAATAGGCAAGATCAATGAACATGAACCAGGGCTCATCTGTGACAAAGAAGATCTTGATCTGGAAGTATCATCTCAGACACTGGTGCTGCTGGTTGATGTGCATAAATCCCAGATGGTGTTAGCCCCATCACTGTTGAGCCGTGCCGGTTATGTTGCTGTTATTGACCACCACAGGCGGGGAGAAGGTTTTGTCGAGAGGTGCAATTTGGCATATATCCAGCCTGGTGCCTCCTCCACCTGTGAACTAGTGGGAGAGCTGATTAATTATTTCCCTGAAGAAGTTCGCTTTTCATCCCTTGCTGCCACAGCTCTTTTAACCGGAATAATTGTAGATACAAAAAGGTTTACCTTTTCTACCGGTTCCCGTACTTTCAGAGTTGCCGCCCAGCTGCGAGAAGCTGGAGCTGATCCGGCGCTGATCAGGGAACTTTTCACAGACAGCCTGGAAGTAATGCTCTACAGGGCCAAGATACTCCAAAATGCAGAATTGGTTTATGAAAGATTTGCGGTGGCAGGACATGATGAGTCTCTTGATGGGGCAAGGATAGCCGCCTCTAGGGCTGCGGATTGGATGCTGGAGATATCAGGGGCAGCAGCCTCATTTGCCCTTTATCCCACTGCTGATGGCACCGGTATCAGTGCCCGCTCTGGAGGGGCAGTGAATGTTCACCGTATCATGGAGAAAATGGGGGGCGGGGGACACTTTACCGTTG
>CAZZEY010000200.1:0-3357 GCA_964653445.1 uncultured Syntrophaceticus sp.
GGCCCTGAAAGACGAGGGTTGCCAGGAAAGCCTTTCCCAAAGGGTGGGGGCTGGGCACTGGGAACAGCTTAGCTCCCACATTTGGCCTGGCCTCCCACAGCAGTCATGGCAGGCAGGCTCTAAATGTGCTCTCAGAGAACAACTATATTGATTGTGTTTGGATCAGTCCTGATGCAGCAAAAGAATTAGGGCTTAATGAAGGTGATTTAGTAACTGTAGAGACAAATCCAAAATACATGAAGGACCTACCACGCCCTGTGAAATCTAAAGTACATATTTCAGACAGAATCGCCAGAAATGACTGTATTCTGCTTTTCCACGGCATTGGACACCGCTCTAAATGGCTGAAGCACGGCAGATGGGGATATAGAGATGGTGATCTGATACCCCAGAAGGACCCCGAGGTTGCCAAACAGCATGACCCAACCGGTATGGGTTGGGTTGAAGACGTCTATGTCAGAGTTGTAAAAGCTTAAGGAGGTGGGTTAGATGGGGGAATATGCAATTCTGTTAGACACAAGGTTCTGTACAGGTTGTAATACATGTTTTTATAAATGTGTTCAGGAAAACAGACTGCACGAATCTGCAGAGAATGGATTTACCAGAACCACGGTTTTTATTAGAGATAAAGGGCTGTATCACCACAGATGCATGCACTGTGAAGAGCCTTCTTGTGAAGCTACCTGCCCGAGCGGTGCCTTTTATAAAACACCGGAGGGAATGGTGCTTTACAATAATGAACCCTGTCTCGGGTGTAAAAGCTGTGTCGTAGCGTGTCCATTTAATGTTCCTCATTGGAATGAAGATAAAAAAGAAATTGTAAAATGCACAATGTGCGCCCACAGGGTTCTAAAAGGGTATCAGCCAGCTTGTGTAGAGGCATGCCCTACTGATGCACTCACATTTGGCCCATATCAGGATATTACGGAAAAGGCTAAACAAATAGCTGCAGAAAATAAACTGCATATTTACGGGCTTGAGGAAAATGGAGGAACAAGTGTTATTATCCTCACCAAGGAAAACCCTCTTGCTATTGGTTACCCTGATGTACCTAAGAGCGTAACAAAAGCCAGGGGGCCAAAAACTGTTGTTGGAGCAGCTGCAGTAGCAGCACTTGCATACGCCGGGATCAAAAAGTATAGTGAAAGAAGAGCGGAAATAGAAGGCATGAATAACGGAAAAGATAATAAGTAACAACACAGTTAACTGGCAAATTGACACCTCAGTGAAGGGAGGGTTGTTGGGGGCAGCTTATCCCGCTGCCCCCAACTGCTTATGATCAAAAAAGAGAACTTTAGACTTTACTCTTACTCATTTCTTGCTAAAGCTCTTGATTATCCAACTGATGAATCAGTAAAAGAACTGTTTAATCCTGAGCTCATAGAAGCGATTTCTTCTTATAGAGATGCCTTAAAAAATGATGAGCCATCTGCTTCTCAATTAAGAGCTACTCTTGATGATTTTCAATCTCGAATGCTAAAAGCAGCCGGTCTTTACAGCTCTCAGGAATCCTATCTTCTGGAACTGCAAAAAGAGTACACTCGGCTTTGCCATGCTTCAAAACCGAGACTATTACCACTTTTTGAGTCAGTATATAGAGAAGGAAAACTGCTTCAGCAGTCTACAGTAGATGTTGCACGACTGTATTACCAGGCTGGTTTACAATTAGCTGAGGGGTTTTCCTTACCACCGGACCATATTTCCCTCGAACTGGAATTTATGGCTTACCTCTGTTCTCAGGAAATTGAAGCTGCTGAAAAAAACGATTCCCTTGTTTTAGGTAAAGCAAAAGAAATGCAGCAGAAAATGCTCACTGAGCATTTACGTTTCTTTGTCACGGCATTTGCCGAGCGGATTCAAAAACACGCTTCATTGGAGTTTTATCAAGCAGCAGGAAATTATTTGGAACACTTTATCGAATGGGAACTGAGCTCTCTCTAATTTTGTGTTCTGCTCAGTCAGCTTGATTTGTATTCCATTGTAGAAACCTTTTAGGTTTCTACAATGGAATTTCTATCTTTTCCTTTTCTACTTCATCAGGAAGAGGATGTTCAGAATTATTGTACTTGGTTTTCATTTTCATCTGTTTCAAAACATCGAGGTTAAGAGAATCGCTAATACCATGTAGAGAATCAGCAATACTGCTGGGAACAACAACAATAGAACCAGTCTCTTTTAACCCTTCATAAAGAATATTCATTGCCCGCAGCTGCAGAGCAACCGGATCTTCTTTATAAGACTTGGCAGCTTCGGCAAATTTTTTGGCTATTTCGGTCTCTGCTGTTCCCAGTAAAATCCGGGCACGTCGTTCCCGTTCTGCCTGTGCTTCCCTGGACATTGCTTCCTGAAGATCAGAGGGGATTATTACATTACGGATTTCAACAGACTGTACTGAGATACCCCAGGGTGTGGTCCGCTCATCGATAAGCTTACGAAGTTCTTCATCCAGCAGCAGTCTCCCAACCAGCATTTCTGCCAGAAGAGTTTTCCCTATCAGATCCCGTAATGCAGTTTGCGCAGCCCAGGCTACAGCATTGCGGTAATCAGCAACTTCAAGCACAGCTTTCTCCGGATCCCATACTACCCAAAAGAGAACTGCATCAACATCAACTGGAACTGTATCTTTGGTCAAAGTCTGCTCAGCTGTGAACGAAGTAATCATGATACGCTGGTCAACCCAGGCAGCAATTGAATCAATGATAGGAATGACAAAAAATAACCCTGGCCCAGCCAGCCCCTGGTACTTGCCTAAACGCAATACAACAGCCTTTTCCCATTGGCTGTCAACTCTTACACAGCTGGAAAGCACGGCCGCCAATAATATCCCTACAGGAATAACCCAGGTTATCCTCCAATACAAACCAATACTGCACGCAATTACTGTTATAATTATAAAAATAGCAAACATAACCGGGTCGACCCCTATTTTTGAGTTCATAACAGCGAATGAGCAACTTTTACGGCTAGGTGGATTGAGACGCTTATTGTGACTGAGCAAATTTTCAGGCATGTTCTCTCCCCCAGTGCGAAAATGAAATTCTGAGCTGACTTTATGAATCAAACATTACTTTGTCGTTAACCTACAGCGGCGCTGAATGTATTCCAATAATTCTTCTGGACTGAAACCCAACTCAAAGGCCTCAATAAACAGCTTATCAATTAGTTGATCCAAACGCTCATTGTCTCGACCGTTTGACTGCATCCCATTCTTTTTACTAGCAAATGTCCCTTTCCCCTGCCTGGTTGACAATACCCCTTCCTTTTCCAGTTCTGAATAAACCCGGCTGATTGTATTAACATTTACTTTTAAATCAACTGCTAATTCTCTAGCTTCTTCATAAGCATTTATATGGTGGA
>CAZZEY010000201.1:0-3355 GCA_964653445.1 uncultured Syntrophaceticus sp.
GTAAGCGTATAATAACACCCACCTTGCAAACAGGGTGGGTTTATATTTTAGTTCGAGTCTGATTTTTGAACCCGGCACTCTTGGGGTAGAGTACTTGACCAGGGAAGCAGTTCATCTATAGCACTCTGATCCTGAATGTCGATGTTAGGTAGTTTTTCAAATAGATACTTGAGGTAGTTGAAAGGGTTTAGGCCGTTTTCCTTGGCTGATTCAACGATGCTGTAAATTGTGGCACTGGCTTTAGCCCCTTTGGGGGTATTGGCAAAAAGCCAGTTTTTGCGACCTATAACACACGGTTTAATCGAACGTTCACTGCGGTTATTGTCCAACTCCAACCGTCCGTCTAACAAGAAGGCCTCTAATTTATCCCACTGGTTGAGGCAATATGTAATAGCCTGCCCAAAGGTGCTTTTAGGCAGTACCCTGGGCTTTTGTTCTTTTAGCCATGCCAAAAACTCATCCATAACAGGACGGCTGCGTTTCAGACGGATCTTGTAGCGTTCCTCCGGTGTAGCATCGCGTATTTCCCGTTCTATGGCAAAGAGTTGGTTGCAAAAATCCAACCCTATTTTGGCGGCTACATCCGCATTGCGCTTTTCTGCCGGCAGTGCTTTTAATGCCTCTGTGAATTTGCGCCTCGCATGAGCCCAACAGCAAACCAGGGTTATGTCTGGCAGTCCGTTGTAGCCATCATAGCCGTCAACATGCAGGTACCCTTTAAAGCCGGATAAAAACCGGCGAGGATGTTTTCTTGCCCGGGTCGTCTGATAGTCATAAAGGACAATCGCCGGGCCATCCCGTCCGGTACGGTACAGCCACAGGTAAGAGTTAGTTGCTGCTGACCGTCCTGGTTCACGAAGCACCTGCAGAGTCGTTTCATCGGCATGCAGGATGTCCTGTTTTAACAGGTGTTCGTGCATTCTCTTGTATAGTGGCTCAAGCCACTGTTCTGCACCTTGGATCATCCAGTTGGCCAGGGTTTGACGGGATAATTCGATGCCTAAACGGGCAAACTGCTTCTCTTGGCGGTACAGAGGCATGCTTTCTACATACTTTTGTGTCATGATATAGGCCATGGCTGAGGGGGAAACCAAGCTTCCGGGAAGCACAGGTGCAGGCATGGTGGCAGTTACAACAGGAGTTTTAATATCATTCCGTTCACAGTGACGGCAAGAGTAGACGTAACGCACATGCTTTACTACACTTACCTGGGCAGGGATGATTTTAAGCTCTTGCCTTACTTCTGTGCTCATTTCATGCAAATCTCCACCACAGCAGGGACATACCTGCTCTTCGGGGGATAGGCGGTATTCGATGGTTTCCACCGGCAGGTCTTTAAGCTGTGCCTCACGGTGCCCCTGTCTTTTACGGCGCCGGTAGGTAATCTCCTCCATGGTGGGTTCGGGCAAAGATGGTTCAGCTTCTTTCTCTGCTTCATTGAAAAGCTGCATCTGCTCCGGATGATTGGTCTGCTCGCTGGAGCGCCCAAACCGCTTTTGTTGGCTGAGGCGAAATTGTTCTTCATACCAGGTGAGTTTTGCTGTCAATTCAGCAATTTGCTGCTCCTGTAAAGCACATCTATTTTGAAGTTCTTTAATGGTTTCTACTGTGTTTTTCATACTGTTATTATTCGACATTGACAGTCAAAAGACCTTTTAAAATCAAGGGTTAGTGCAAATATTTATTAAGTTTCACAACACTGTTCGTGCGGTAACTTCGGGGTGTGCCTGCCGCTGATTTAGCGGCAGGCCGTCGAGCAGCCAACGCAGCTCCCGCCGGCTTATCGCTGTGACAGCTTCTGCGCTGTTTTTCTCCGGCCATTGAAATTTTCCTTTCTCTAAACGCCGGTAGTGAAGCCAAAAACCGTTATGTTCCCAATGGAGGATCTTGAGTTTATCACGTTTTCGGTTGCAGAATACAAAGAGACAGGGTGAGAAAGGATCCAGCTCAAAGCCTTCTTTCACTAATACTGCTAATCCATCTATGGATTTGCGCAGGTCTGTGCTTCCACAAGCCAGATAAACCCTTTGCAGGCATGCTTCACCGATCATTGAGCACTCAGCACTTTCACAACATCCAGCAACAGTTTCGGATCAAAACCCGGCTTGACTTCTACAGCAACCTGGCCTACTCTTACCAATAATGAACTTTGATAACCTCTATTACTAAGGTCTAGCGGCAGCCATGATGTATTTTCTGAATTTGTTGTCTCAGATGCCCGTTTCTTCTTTCTAAGCCAGTATCGTAATTGCTGAGGATTGACATTATTGTCAGCGCACCATGCTGGCAGGCTCTGGCCGCTTGCCTCATATTCTGCTATCCTGTTTTCCCATAAGTTTTGTCGCTCTTCTACGGTCATGAAATAGTCCTCCTTTATTGGCTCTATTTTGGTAGAGTATCCTATAAAAAAGGATGGTTGGCTAGGTGGGAGCTATTTGCCGCTTACGAATATTCCACGGTTTTCAAATGTTGGGTAGTAGAATATGTATCAACTTCTTCGACATTTCCCTTATAATCTTTAATGCTAGCTTTAGGGTTTATTTTACTGTGCCTTATATCACTTATACCTCTCTTAGCTCGATCAAATAATATATTTTGATCAGTGATTTCCTTTTTTTGAAAAAGGATTTGTGGTTCATCTTTTGCTGGCGAAGCATTAACACCAATAGGTATAGTGATAAATGTCAGAAATGTTAACAAAAGTGTAACAACAAGCAACGTTCTTTTTCTTAACAAAACATTATACATATTATCCTTTCTCCTCCCCCATAATTCATAATATTTTTGATACCCTTAACCAACCGCCATCATCTGAATAACAGAACACCACCTTTACTATAAAAGTTTTTATATGGTTATTAGTAAGATTTTCTCTGTTCTCCTCTGTGATCCCTGCCAAGTAATACCATTTATTATGTAAAATAATGTTGTTAACCAAAGATAACTATTTCCACCACCTGTTTAAAAAAATACTGCTTGCTTAATTTTCCTATTTTTAGTATGATTGAAGAAAGTGAAAGCTATCGGGATCTATCAGGAGTATTTTGAAGCTACAGAGAGATGAAATTTTTTTAGAAAATAAGAAGTTCGGCGGTCCCAACGGCGAATTGAGTGCTGCCGTCCGCTACCTCTCCCAGCGCTACTCCATGCCCACCGGCAGGGCCAAAGGTGTTTTAACCGACATCGGCACAGAAGAACTCGCCCACTGGGAGATCATCGCCACCATGGTTTACAAACTGATGAAAGGAGCAAAACCCGATGAGATTCGTAAAGCCGGACTGGGAGGCTACTATGCCATCTGGGATAAGGGGATCTTCCCCAGCGACTCCAACGGAGTCCCCTGGACATCCGCCTA
>CAZZEY010000202.1:0-3287 GCA_964653445.1 uncultured Syntrophaceticus sp.
TGATAATATCTGCCGTAACTCCTTTCCGCACTGGGAGGCGCACCCGTTTCCAGGTACACCCTAACGATCCGACCTCCATAGCATCTTAGCCACAGGACAGTGGATTCGGAGCATATTTAGTTTTATATCCATTTATTCATGTTTTACTATTTTTATTAAATATTCTCCAAATAGGGAAAAACTCCTGCCTGGTTTAAAAAAACATAGAAGCTGTGCATAACATTTATTTATAGGGAAAAAATACTGGAAAAACACGGCAGGGGAGTTTAGTATGAAAAGAATACTGCTTCTGGCAGTTCTCCTGATTGCTCCAGTGATCCTGTTGATGGGTGAGCAGGCAGGTGGAAAAAAATCACTGAAACTGGAGGAATTGGTTTCTTTAATGGCAGCAGCTAATGTGCAGGTGGAAAGCTGTCACCTGCAGGGGTGGGCTGTTTTACAGGATTCCGGGGATGTTGCTGATGTCTGGCGAAAAAATAAAATTGCCGAAAAATTGGGGTTATCAGGGATTACCCCTACCGTCCGGGACGACAGTCTGGAGATTATGTATGCTAGTGGTGAATTTCAAGGTGATATCGTTGTTCAAAAGATAGAAAAGGCGGGGGAGCAGGACCTTTTCTACTTTTTTATGCAGTATAACTTTAAGTATGATAACAGTGAAAGCTTAGTAGTGTTGGAGAAAAAAGTCAGGAATACCCTCAACTCTTTAGGTGAAGAGCGCGGTGTCTATCTGACCGTTAAGGGGAGGATTGGGACGAGCTTGGATGAAAAAGCAAAAGATGCATGGGCAGGGGCGGTTTTACGGGAAATTGGGGCAGAAGTAAAAGATATAATCAAGACCGATGGTTATACCAGCATAACAGGGTATATCCCATTCTTTTCTAATGCTGTAGTTGTTGGCAGGGAAAAAACTAATATTAATTTGGCTATCACCTGCCGGGAAGAGGAAACATTAGTGCTGCTTGGTTCGCCATTAATTACCTGTGAGTACTAAACAATTCCGGAAGGATTTATGCTCTTAAAAAAGAATTAGAATTAGATTTGTGATCTGCAGCAAAAACTCATTAAATCATCAAATCTATACAATTTATTGAAAGTAGGAGAGGTATTGGAGGATAAACTCTTAATCGAGGGTGGTACTAGACTCAATGGAAGAGTCTGCATTAGCGGATCAAAAAACGCCAGTCTGCCGCTTCTTGCAGCCTCTCTTTTGACAGCTGATAAGTGTATATTCAAAGGTGTGCCGCACCTTTTAGATACTGATAATATGCTGAAAATGCTTACCGGATTGGGTGCCCAAATAACTCATCAGGGCAGCCAAATGTCTATCCAAACACTGGAAGTTCAAGAAACAGAAAAGCTCTATCTGTATGCCAGAAAAATGAGGGCTTCATTTCTGCTGTTAAGCCCTTTGTTGGTTAGGAGAGGTGAAGCTTGCCTGCCTATGCCAGGAGGCTGTGCAATCGGTTCGAGGCCTGTAGACCTTCATTTAAAAGGGCTGGCATCTCTTGGTGCCCGGTTCAAAATGGAAAAAGATTGTATCAGGGCCTCAGCAGAGGAACTGCGGGGGAATGAGGTTCTGCTCGATTATCCCAGTGTAGGCGCTACAGAAAATGTTATGATGGCAGCAGCTGCTGCCAGAGGGAAGACAGCTATTATTAATGCTGCGTTAGAGCCGGAAATAGTTGACCTTGCTAATTTATTAAATAAAATGGGGGCCAAAGTGAGTGGTGCCGGAACCAGAATTATCCTGATAGAAGGAAACCCGGAACTTCATGGTGCTGCACATACAGTTATCCCTGACCGGATTGAAGCAGGCACCTATTTGATTGCTGCTGCTGCCACCGGTGGGTGTGTCAGACTGCAGAGGGTGATTCCGGATCACCTGCGCGCAGTAATTGAAAAACTCCGGGAGGCAGGGGTTCCTATTGAAGAAGGAAGCAGTGAGTTGGTGGTAGGGCCTGCAAGGAAAGTGCACCCGCTACAGATCACTACAAGCCCTTACCCTGGTTTTCCAACAGATCTGCAGCCTCAGTTTGCGGCACTTTTGTCCACTGTAGCGGGTGAAAGCATCATTATTGAGACAGTTTTTGAGAATAGATTTCTATATACAAAGGACCTGCGCAAAATGGGGGCACAGATTGCTATAGACGGACGCTCTGTAGTGATATGTGGAGTAAAAGGACTAGCCCCTGCACAGGTTGAGGCTACCGATCTGAGAGCTGGTGCAGCACTGGTCATCGCTGCTTTGATGGCCCCTGGAAAAACAGAACTGAGCGGAGTCTATCATCTGGACCGCGGCTATGAAAACCTGGAGGATAAATTAACATCACTGGGGGCTGATATCAGGAGGGCAACAGATCAGGCAGCTAATCTCTAGTTCTCCTCCAATCCGGTGTCCTGGAATCTGTGGTCTCCTTGATTGTTTGTATTTTTTTGAATTGTTCAAACTGTTCCCTTACATAAGGGTTTTCTGTAACGAATTGATTAAAAACATCCAGGAGCTGCAGGGTATGAAGGCTGATATTGTGTTCGATCAGCTCGGTTTCTACCAGGATATTCTCACCCACACCAAGGAACTTGAGAAACATTTCCACTGTGTTATGCCTTTCCAGTAAAAACTTTCCGATCTCTTTTCCGCTCTCGGTGAGAAAGACGATTCCATATTTTTTATAGTGAACCAGATCCAGTGCTGTCAGTTTCTGAACCATCTTGGTAGCAGAGGGGGCGCGCACATTTAAAAGAGCGGAAAGTGTTGTAATGCGGATGTAGCCGTCTTTGAGAGTCGCCCTGTAGATCATTTCCAGATAGTCTTCCATAGCAGGTGTTAGTGTTTTTTTCTTTTGTTCAAGGAGCTGATAACCGCGCACTGTATGGAAGTTTTTTTTCATTTTAACACCACCTATTGCTTAATTTTATTCAAATACTCCCCCTGGCTATACCAAAGAAGGCTACCTGATCCTGATTTCTCCTCACTTCTTTTGTTCGTTTGGCCCAGTATGTCTGCTGAGCCGTAGGATTGAAAGAATCCCAGGCCGCCTAACCAGCAAAAAAACGTACCAAGGGCATCATTGGTAATGATCGGTTTTTGAGAGCTGAGGGGGCTCTCGAAAATATGTCGAACTCCGGAGTAAGTAACATAGTTTTCACTTTAATTCATTTAAGTAAAATATATTATCAGTGGAAAAAGTGCTGGATCTGCAGAGAAGGGGTTTGGGACTAGTTGAAGATTTCCCCGTAACAGTGGCAATAGACTCTGACGGCAACAATCTCTATGAAACAGGACC
>CAZZEY010000203.1:0-3234 GCA_964653445.1 uncultured Syntrophaceticus sp.
CCTAGCTCAACATCCATGTTTCGCTTCGGCTGTCGTTAACTGCTCCTTCGTCAAGAGCAAGTAACAACCTACGCAAGTTGCTGCGCTAGCAGGGATAAACCGACCGATCAGTGGGATTGTCCCGCCGCGCGATCAGCGGGACAGGTTGCCGCTAGGTTACCGCCAGATCTGCCGCTAGGCCTGCCGCCGACTCGGCCGCTAGCTAGCAGCCAATTGGACAATCACGTGACGGGACCCCCGTCCCCTTGTCACATATCTCTTGAACCATTTTTGTTACCCATGTCCTGACTGAACACTGAACACCACCAACCACTAACCACCAACTACCAACCACCAACCACCAACTTGCCAGCTTGCTTTGTTGCATAACCGAATATAAAACTATTAAGGTTAAAAACCACGATTTCTGGTAATAATGAGAGTAAATATAAGAAATTACCGGGATAGGAGTTGTGATTGTTTTGTCTAGCCCTGGATTTAGTGGATTCGGAAGTTTGATCGGGGTTATCCAGATCGTTTTTGTTGTTATTGTTGGTTTGTATTTTTGGAATCTCCTGCGCAATCAGCATGGGAACCGTGTTGCTGTGGACCGGGAGTCAAAAAAAGAAATGGAAAAGATTCAGCAGTTGCGACAGATCTCTTTGGCTGAGCCTTTGGCAGAGAAAACACGCCCTCAGCGTTTTGATGAGATCATCGGGCAGGATGAAGGACTTAAAGCTCTGCGGGCAGCTCTCTGCGGCCCCAACCCTCAGCATGTTCTGGTCTATGGGCCTCCTGGGGTTGGGAAAACAGCAGCTGCTCGCCTGGTGTTGAATGAAGCCAAAGTAAATCCAATCTCTCCTTTTGAGATGAATGCCAAATTTGTGGAGTTGGATGCCACTACAGCGCGATTTGATGAACGGGGGATCGCTGACCCTTTGATCGGATCTGTTCATGATCCCATCTATCAGGGGGCAGGGCCTCTGGGCATGGCTGGGATACCTCAGCCCAAGCTTGGTGCTGTGACCAAAGCTCATGGGGGAGTTTTATTTATTGATGAGATTGGAGAGCTGCATCCCATCCAGATGAATAAGCTGTTGAAGGTATTGGAGGACCGCAAGGTCTTTTTTGAAAGTACTTATTATAATTGTGAAGATACTCATATTCCAGCATATATTCATGACATCTTCCAAAATGGGCTCCCAGCTGATTTTCGGCTTATTGGGGCTACAACCAGGCTGCCTGAGGAGATCTCCCCTGCTATCAGATCACGCTGTGTAGAGGTTTTTTTCAGGTCACTGCTTCCTGAGGAGATCCGGAAAATTGCAGAGAATGCCGCTCAGAGGATCGGTTTTTCCTTTGGAAAAGGTGCGCTTGATGTGGTAGAAAAGTACGCGACTAATGGCAGAGAGGCTGTGAACATCATTCAGATAGCTGCGGGTATTGCCCAGGGCAGAGATAGTAAAGAGATTTTTGCCGCAGATGTGGAGTGGGTGGTCAGCAGCGGACAGTATTCACCACGTCCGGAACGCAAGATCCCTGCTGCACCTGCGGTTGGCCTGGTCAATGGCTTGGCTGTGATGGGGCCTAATCTGGGAACCCTGTTGGAGATTGAGGTGTCTGTCAACCCACCGCTGCAGGAGCGTGGAGAGGTAAAGGTCACCGGGATTGTTGAGGAAGAAGAAATGGGCGGTATGGCTGGGAGGCGTGTGCGCTGCAAAAGTATGATCCGAAATTCAGTGGACAACGCACTTACAGTACTGAGAAAATTTCTCGATGTGGATCCACGCCAGTATGATATCCATATCAACTTTCCTGGGGCAGTTCCTACAGATGGGCCATCTGCAGGAGTTGCCATCGCTTTGGGTATTTACTCTGCACTGACTGAAAAAAAGGTTGACCACCGGGTTGCCTTGACCGGGGAAATCTCCTTGCTCGGTGAGGTTAAACCTGTGGGAGGAGTTGTAGCCAAAGTGGAGGCAGCAAGCAGGGCCGGTGCGAAAAGGGTATTGATCCCCCGTGACAACTGGCAGGAATTATTTCGCGAAGCCTCTCTGGAGGTGATTCCTGTCCAGCATTTAGAAGAAGTTATTCAGTTATCTCTTTACCCAATACAGCATCAAGATCAGGTATCTGCATAATCTGAGCAGTTCTCTTTTCCATCATAGGTAACTATACTGTATTGCAGGAATTAACCGATTTGAGGTAGAATGTACTAAATATCCTTAAACATCTTCCCAGGTGAAAAGGGGGTGGCATTATATGTCTCAGGAACAAGATCAACAATTAGAAAACAGTACTCAGGTTCTAAGACCTGCGAATGGAGAACGTGTTATACCACTGCTTCCTTTACGTGGTCTTCTGGTATTCCCCTATATGGTAATTCATCTTGATGTAGGGAGAGAAAAGTCGGTCAGTGCCATAGATGAGTCTATGCTTCATGACCGGGAATTATTTCTTGTCACCCAAAGAGAAGCTCAGACCGATGAGCCGCGGGAAGATGATATCTACCAGGTAGGTACTATTGCAGAAATTAAACAATTGCTCAAACTACCAGGGGGAACCTTCCGTGTGCTTGTTGAAGGATTGAGACGAGCAAGGATCAAGAAATATGTTTCATCAGAACCCTTTATTCAGGTTGTTGTTGAGGAATTTGAAGAGAGTTATGAAAAGACACCGGAAATCGAAGCAATGATGCGGACGGTGGTTAATCAGTTTGAGGAATATGTCAAAGCTGGTAAGAAAATACCTCCAGAAACCGCTGTTTCTATCGTTTCTATCGATGACCCGGGGCGACTGGCAGATATTATCGCGGCTCATATCAATTTGCGTGTAGGGGATAAGCAAGCGATTCTTGAGGCTTTTGATGCGAAAGAACGTCTGCAGGTGCTGGGAGATATTCTTTCCCGGGAGATGGAGATACTTGATCTGGAGCGCAAGATAAACATGCGTGTCCGCAAACAGATGGAAAAAACCCAGAAGGAGTATTACCTGAGGGAACAGATGCGAGCCATCCAGAAGGAATTGGGTGAAAAGGATGAACGCATGGCTGAGGTTGAAGAACTGCGGGAGCGCATTGCTGAGGCCAATTTCCCGAAGGAAGTAGAGGAGAAAGCATTAAAAGAGCTGGACCGTCTGGAGAAAATGCCGCCGATGGTGGCAGAGGCTGTGGTGGTCCGCAACTACATAGATTGGCTGCTGGCCCTGCCTTGGTCCGAAGAAACCAGGGATCGTCTCAAACTTGAAAAGGCTGAG
>CAZZEY010000204.1:0-3200 GCA_964653445.1 uncultured Syntrophaceticus sp.
TGGTACAATAAAGCTAAATTACAGATTTTATGAGGTGTAAAGTGAGGATAGTGTTTTTTAACTAATCAAATTTAATATTTCTTGAAAGGTGCATTATTTTAGAGCGTTGTACATTCGTACTAGCTTATTCATTACAGCCCCCAAAGCCTGCTTCTTGGGTTTAAGGGGATCAGTGTGCACTTTTTTAAGAGATGATAGTTAAAAAACACTCGAAAATATAATTATTTAGTTAACAGCTGCAGTACAGCACCGGGGGTGTTTGCTGCAGTTTTGTTTTGGCTGTCATCTCTTAGAGCTTGAAAAAGATAAGGGGGATGATGTATGAGTCTGCGTTTTCAGGGCCTTTGTAAAAGCTATCAAGGAAAAATGGTTTTTGAAAATATCAGCGGCAGCATAAATGGTAAAGATAAAATAGGGCTGATCGGAATAAATGGAATCGGCAAAACAACTCTTGCCAGGATCCTGGCGGGGGAGGAATTATATGATCAAGGGGAAATCAAGCTCTCTCCAGCAGACAGCACAATTCTGTATATAGAGCAGCATCCTGTATTTGATATAAATATTTCTGTTTATGATGAGTTATTCAGGCTGGCTGTTTCAGACAGCAGCAGTAAGATAACTGATATCGAGACAAAGGTTAAGATGACTCTTAATAAAGTTAGTTTGGATCAGCAGAAGTGGGGGCAGAGAGCAGCAAGTTTAAGTGGTGGCGAAAAGACCAAACTGGCACTCTGCAAAGCTATGGTCAGCAGTTATGATCTGCTTATACTTGATGAACCTACTAACCACCTTGATCTAAAAAGCTATGATTGGCTGGAGGAATTTATGCACAGCCTTGAGCAGCCGATACTGGTTATTTCCCATGACCGTTATTTCCTTGATAATGTGGTAAATAAAATATGGGAATTAACTGCTAAAGGTATTAAGGTGTATCCAGGCAATTACTCAGATTATAAAGTGCAGAAGGAAAATGAACTGAAAACCATTGCCAGAGAGTATGAGAAGCAGCAGATGGAAATAAGGCACTTAAGAGAGGTAATAAATGAAAGAAAGAACTGGTATCAGGGTGCACATAAGGCTGCTGGAACCAATGATTTTTACAGATCCAAAGCGAAAAAACATGCCAGTGTCTTTAAAGCGAAAAGAAAACAGCTGGAAAGGATAGAAAGGGATGAGATCAGCAAACCTGAAAAACCTACTGCTCCAGGCTTTCAGGTGATCAATAAAAACATTATCGGCACTAAATTTCCCCGGTTTCTAGTACGAGGGAAGAACCTGTCCAAAAGCTTTGATGAGAAGGTGATCCTTCGAGGGGTTTCATTTGATATCAGGCGCAGTGACAAGATCGCTGTTATCGGTGACAATGGTGCAGGAAAAACAACCTTTCTTAAAACAATATGCGGCCTAGAGAAATACAGCGGAACAGTCAGCATCAATCCCTCGGTAAAGATCGGTTATTTTGCCCAGGAGCTTGACAGTCTGCATCATGATGTATCTGTACTAGACGATGTTTTAAGTGTGGGAGCAGCTGTTGATGATGCCATGTCAATTCTTGCGGCTTTACTCTTTCGAGGTGATGATGTTTATAAAAAGATTGCCAACTTGAGTATGGGGGAGAAAGGCAGGGTTGTTTTTGCTAAACTGATCCTATCTGGAGCAAATCTGCTTGTCTTAGATGAACCTACAAATTATATGGATATCCCATCAAAAGAAAAGATTGAGGATGTGCTTGATGAATTTATGGGGAGTATTATTTTTGTTTCCCATGATCGATATTTTATTAAAAGGCTGGCCAATAGGGTCTTTGTCATAGATAACCAGAATTTATACTGCTATGATGGCGATTTTGAATATTATTTAACAAAATGCAGGGAACAAAAGAGGAAAGAGGAAATCGGCGCAGAATACAATGATTTAGCTGAGAATATCAGCAGATTAGAATGCGAATTGGCCTTTTTGGGTGGTAAACTCAATGAAGTTTTGGATGAAGAAGAAAAAGAGTTGTTGAGTAAAAAGTATTTGGCAGTGGCAAAGGAACTTAATAAACATAAAGAAATATTTGAGAAGTTTAAATAAGATGATGAAGTGCATAGGTTCATATTGATAGAAGGGGGACATCATCTTGAGTAAAAAGAGTTATGAGCAAAAACGCATCTTGGTGTATGCAGTTGCAATCTTGCTTTGGGTAGCTGCCTTTACACTGCTTGCCTCAGCAATTGATTTAAAGTCAATAATAAAAGAATATGCCATCGGTTGGGGGACTTTAGCACTGATAAATGCAGGGATTGCCCAAGGGAAAAACAAATCCGGTATGACCTGGTTTTTGCTATCTCTGTTTGTGGGGCCTATTGCAACTCTCCTGCTGGTGATAACAGGTAAGAGTAATAATAATTATACAATTAAGTTCTAAAAAATATGTCCCCTTTTCATTTTCGAAGGGGGACAAGTGGTTCATGCATAGTTTAAAGCATTAGAACTGGAGGTTTTCCATGGATAGAAAATATAATTATACAGTATTAGGAATGTTAATAGGTACGGCACTTGGCGGAGCAATTACCGTACCTATATTTGCCATTACCGGTAATCCGATATTTATTGCTTTTGCTGGTTTGGGGACTGCCTTTGGTTTGGCATATGGTGCTGGCTTAGATAAGAAACAAAGCTGATCACTCTTCCAGCACTAATTTTGCCAACAGCAGTGGTTCGATGTGTTTTCCATCTTTATAGGCTCTCATGTTTCCGCCTGAGATTTCATCGATCAGAGCGATCTGCTTGTCTTCGCCTATTCTGCCGAATTCGAATTTGATGTCATAGAGCTCAATGCCCTTTTTAGCCAGCTCTTCTTTAACTATACCGCTGATTTCTTGTGTCAGGTTTTTGATCGTTTTGTATTCCTCAGATGTAAGGATTCCCAGCATCACAAGGGCATCCTCTGTTATGGGTGGGTCCTGGCGGGCATCATCTTTCAGCGTAAATTCCACAAATGCATCTAATGGCTGTCCTTCTTCAGCATACATGCCATAGCGGCGCAGAAAACTCCCCACTGCCCTGTAGCGGCAGATGACTTCCAAACCATTGCCGAAAAATTCAGCTGGTTTGACTGTCATGGTCGCTTTTTCTATATCTGCATCTATGTAGTGGTTAGGTATGCCTTTTTCTTTTAATATATCAAAAAAATATTTTTTTAATTTCATTCCTGC
>CAZZEY010000205.1:0-3197 GCA_964653445.1 uncultured Syntrophaceticus sp.
TATTGAGGGGGCTATTTTGATACTCATCAGTAAATCCGCTCCTTGCTGATAATTTCTTGTAGTAAATGTTTGTAATTTTCATAACGAGTGCTGCTGATCAATCCCTTATCCAGAGCGCTTTTTACTGCACAATCCGGTTCATCCAAGTGAATGCAATCGTAAAAACGACACTGGTCAGCAAATTCATTTATTTCCGGAAAGAAACGAGATAAATCCACCCTTTTCATAGAGGGGAGTTCCAAATTGCTGAAGCCTGGTGTATCAGCAACAAACCCGTCACATAAAGGGATCAAAAACACATACCTTGTAGTGTGCCTCCCCCTTTTTAGTTTCTTACTGATCTCCCCTGTTTCCAGAGAAAGATTAGGGTCCATAGAGTTGAGAAGTGTGGATTTACCGGCACCTGACGGACCTGATAAAACAGATATTTTATCGGCCAAAGCCTGACATAACTTCTCCAGTCCATAACCAAAAAGAGCTGATATACATATTGTGTGATACCCCGCTTTTCGATAGATGTTTACCAGTTCTTCGGCCCGTTCAGAATTAAGCAGGTCTATTTTATTAAAACAAATTATCACACTGAGCCGCTCTAACTCACAGATTACTAATGAGCGGTCAAGCAAGTTGAGATCAGGTTCCGGTTTGGCCAGGGAAACCACATGAATTACCTGATCAACATTAGCCACAGGAGGCCGATGCAAAACATTTTTGCGCTCTTTAATTGTTTCAATGACTCCCTCTCCATTTTCGAGAGGTGTGAACTGAACATGGTCACCTGGCAGTAGAGATTGTTTACGGCGAAGACGACCGCGCCCACGGCAGCGCCAGGTCTCCTCAGCTGACCTGACATAATAAAACCCCCCATAGCCTTTGATGATCAAGCCTTCTTTCACAAATGGCCTCCTTTATCAGCAATCAAAATGGAATAGTCTTGTTGAGCTTACCCTGATAATAGATCTGAAACTCCCCTGGCGGATAAACCTGAAAATATTGTTCAACTTCATCCCCGGCTTCATGGGCCTTTTTATAGACCTCTCTGGTACCTTGAGCATCCTTTACAACCACCCTTACTTCCCCTGCAGCTGGAACATTTATCTCCAATTCAACTTCTTGAGGCTCTTCATCTTTCGGTGGTTCACCGCTGCTGATAACAACATTTATTTTTCCACCCTTTTTCACAGTTGAACCAGGTTCTACATCCTGTTTAATTATAACACCCTTTTTCTCGCTGCTCTCTTCCTCCTTAATCTCACCCAAATTCAACCCTACTGCAGCTAGAGCATCTTTCGCCTGTTCCACATTTAACCCCAATAAAGCCGGAACATAGACATCTCTGATAACAGGTCCCTTACTCACTACAAGGGTAACCTCAGTGCCTTTAGGTTGATTTTGATCCCCCTCAGGAGACTGCCGTATCACACAGCCCTCAGGTATACTATCATGATTCTCTCTAGTTAGTTTTACTATAAAATCTCGTCCCTCCAGAGCAAGCCGGGCTTCCCTTTCAGCCGCACCTGTAAAATCGGGGAGCCAGACACTGCTGGGACCTTTATTGACCCAGATACGTACCAGACGGCCTTTTTTTACTTCCATTCCGGCAACAGGGTCCTGCTGAACTACAACATCGACCTCTTTGCCCTGGTCAAAGACCTCATTGGCTTCTACCTCAAAGCCCTCACTTTTCAGCTTCTCAGCAGCCTCTGATTCTGTCTGCCCGATAACATCAGGTACTGCAACAGTACCGCCAAAATACCATGCAAAGAAAGCATAACCCATACCTGCAAACAGAAGTAGGATACCGACAACTATCGCCGCGATGGCAGCAGGATGCAGTTTCCTCTTCTTAACAGTTTTTTTCTCCGGTATCACAGGGATAGGAATAGCCCTGGTAAGTTCCTCCTCAGGGGCGCTGAACCCATCGATATTATCCAGAGCTCCCTGCATTTCCTCTGCAGATAAAAAACGCAATTCCGGCTTCTTGGCCATTGCTTTCATAATAATCTGTTCAAGTTCTTTGGGAATAGATTGGTTTTCTATATGCAATCCAGGGGGTTCTTCCTGTAAATGCTTAAGAGCAATAGAAACTGGACTGTCCCCTTGAAAAGGTACATGCCCGGAAACAGCCTCATATAGTACAGTTCCAAGGGAGTAAATATCTGACTGAGCATCAGCCTCCTCCCCGCGAGCCTGTTCCGGGGAAAAGTAATGTACTGAACCCATTACTGTACCTGACTGAGTCATAGTAGCACTGGGCACGGAAAGAAAGCGTGCCAATCCAAAATCAGTTACCTTGATCTGCCCTTCAGGTGCAACCAGGATGTTATGGGGCTTGACATCTCTGTGTATAATTCCTTTACTGTGAGCATGACCAAGAGCAGCACATACCTGAATACCGATATTCACCACTTCTGAAGGAGAGAGTGCACCCTCGCTGCGGATTAACTCTTTGAGATTTTTCCCTTCCACATATTCCATTACCAAATATGGCAGGCCATCCTCCTCTCCCACATCATAGATACTCACAATATTGGGATGAGACAGTAAAGCTACTGCCTGCGCCTCATTCTGAAAACGGCGGACAAAATCCTTATCTTCAGCCAGTTCATTTCGCAAAATCTTGACAGTGACAATGCGGTTTAAAATAGTACATCGAGCCTTGTAAACATTAGCCATTCCACCAGCACCGAGCTTGGCGATAATTTCATACCTATTACCAAATAATTTTCCGATCATTATTCACCCTCCCGTGATAGGGCAAGCTTTAAAAGTTCTCTAGCAATGGGTGCTGCAGTTGATCCTCCCTGTCCGCCATGTTCTATGATAACACTAACCGCCACCTCAGGCAGATGAGCAGGCGCAGAGGCTACAAACCAGGCATGAGTACGCCCTGCTGGATTTTCCGCAGAACCTGTCTTACCTACCACTTCAATCCCCGGCAGAGAAGCTGCTGTCCCGGTACCTCCGGGCTGTACAACGCTAAGCATCCCTTCCTGAACCTGCCCGGCGATTTCCGGCTCAGCCACCACCCTTAGAAAACGGGGATCCTGTTCCCAGAGCACCTTGCCCTCAGGTGAATGAATTTCTTTCACGAGACAGGGATTCATCATAACCCCTTTGTTACCAATAGCTCCTGTAACCATTGCCATAAACAATGGGCTGACCAAAATTTCCCCCTGCCCCATAGCGGATTCCGC
>CAZZEY010000206.1:0-3194 GCA_964653445.1 uncultured Syntrophaceticus sp.
CGCTGTACTGCAGCCAACTACAGAAGCTATCAGCTCTTACCCAGGCTTCACTGCCACTGAAACCACTTTGATCAATGGTATAAAACCAGCTACCATCTAAAGGAATCTTACCTCCGTTTTTATCTGATAGGCATTGTGAGACATAATTTGCGCAGTCTCCACCGACACCGCTCAGATCCCCATATTCCTTAAGATTATACTGGTGGTTGTTCCCTGCCCCCCATGCCATTCCAGCGTATTGATCTGCATATCTCACAGCCGCTTCCCGGTCATAACTGCCTTTGTCTCTTTCCTTTTGAGAACTGCCGGTTACATTTTCCTTTGGTCTTCCATCTGCCGGTGTTGGGTTAGGAGCAAGTGAATCATCACCCAGGCCATCTGTATAAAAATCCTGGCTGATAAGCCATTTTCCTTTATGTTTTTTCATTTTCATCCAGTGACGGGTGCCGATACCGAAGCGGTTGATAGCTGTTTCGCCATCGTAAACATAACCGATCTGCAGGGTTTGGTTGACAATCAGTTCAGCCTGATCCCCTTTTATTTCAAGCCATGGTATTTTAATCTTAGATTTTGCTTCTGTAAAGTTTACTCCTCGTTTTTTTACCCACTGCCGGACAAAACCCAGTTTGGCTTTTTCATGGGAATGTGCCCAGCCGCCGAGTTTTTCATTTGTGTCATAAAAGGATAAAGCTTTTTTAGCAGCTGAATGTTGGATAAGAGCTTTGGCTCGGGCATCAAAGATTTTTTTAACAGCACTGGACAGTTCGGCCCGCTTTGCACTGGTAGATTTATTAACTGAAAAGCCCTGTGGTGATGGTGATATCAGAAAAAAGAAAACAGTTATCAATGTGAGTAAACGAATCCAGGTCTTTTGTTTCTTCATAATGACATCCTCTCATAAATGTGTCTGAGGCCGGCGACCACTGTAGTGATCACCGACTCGATATGATAATTAGAATGGTAGCTAAAACATCCCATAAGGCGTTGTACTGCCAGGGATAAATTGTTTGTTATAAATGACCGATCAGTAAAACGTCCGCGTGGTTAGTCTTAAAATCTATTGTGTCCTTTTTACCTGAACTGTTACCCGTTGATTGCTGCCAGTGATGATATAAATAGCCATACTCAAAAATTACCTGTTATAAAATACCATAATACTTTATTCTCAAAATATTTATAGAATCAACATAAAATAAGGAAATATGGACCATGCTAAAAGGAGCAGGAGGTGTACAGTCAGTTTATGCGCCCACTGAAAAAGCCGAAGAAACCTGCAGAAATTAAGAAACAGAGGATAAATGCCCGACTTGAACAAGTTCAACCTGATAAAGACGTATTAAAGCAGTCTATCAGGCCTGCTCTAGATCAAAATATTGAATTGTTCAAAAAACTGTTTGCTGAAACCAGCGATTTTGTGGTGCGCCAGTTTCATTTTGGATCAAACGGGGAAATCCGGGTTGCTTTAGTATTTATTGATGGACTTGTAGACAGTACATCAATTAGTGAGTCAATTTTCAAACCATTTATGATGCAGACACTGGAGGACGGGGACCAGGATGTGCTTCCCCAAAACCCTTATGAATTGATCCTTAACTGGCTGATTACATTTTACAGTGTTAAAGAAGAAGCTGAAGTGGGAAAGCTTTTGGATCTGCTGCTTGCCGGGTTTGCTATTCTGTTCATCGATGGTGCTGGGAAAGCCTTAGCTATCGAAGTCAAGGGGTGGGAACGGCGCTCTGTGGAAGAGCCTAAAGCAGAGTCCTTTGTGCGGGGTCCCCGTGAGGGTTTCACAGAGACACTGCGCGTCAATACTGCTCTAATCAGGCGCCGCATCAGAACACCGAAACTTCAATTTGACATGCTGCAGATTGGTTCTGTTACCAAAACCGATGTTTGTGTTGCTTATATTAACGGTCTAGTTAATCCGGCGACAGTGAAAGAGGTTAAACAGCGCTTGAAGCGTATTGATACCGATTCCATTTTGGAGAGCGGATATCTTGAGGATTTTATTAGAGATAACTACCGGACACCTTTTGCACTGCTGGATCGCACAGAGAGGCCTGACAAGGTGGCAGGCTGCTTGGTTGAGGGCAGAGTAGCTATTATAGTAGACACCACACCCTTTGTGCTGATCGTTCCCGTAGTTTTCAGTGAGTTTCTGCAGTCCCCTGAGGATTACTATGAACCTCATGATTATATCCGCCCTTTACGCTGGGTGGCATTATTTTTGACACTGACCCTGCCATCATTGTATGTTGCTCTAACAACTTTTCATCAAGAAATGATTCCTGGTAGTTTGGCATTAAGTATGGCAGTTGGGCGTGCAGGGGTTCCCTTTCCTGCGGTTGTGGAGGCACTGCTGATGGAAGTAACCTTTGACCTGCTCAGGGAGGCAGGTACGCGTATGCCGCGGTCTGTGGGCCAGGCAGTTGGTGTTGTCGGGGCGCTGGTTTTAGGACAGGCTGCAGTGGCTGCCGGTATTGTGAGCCCCTTTATGGTGATTATCGTTGCCTTGACCGCTATCGCTTCTTTTCTAATTCCAAACTATTCGGCATCAATAGCTATCAGGTTTCTGCGCTATCCTATACTCCTGCTTGCTGGTTCATTCGGGTTGGTAGGTATTTTTTGGGGTTTAATGTTTTTACTGCTGCATCTAGCATCCCTTCGTTCCTTCGGTGTTTCTTACCTTTATCCAATTTCACCATGTGTTCCCGGGGAATGGCAGGATGTGTTCTACCGGGCGCCCTGGTGGGCAATGGACCGGCGTCCTCTACTTTTCCGCTCACCAAACAAAATAAGGCAAGCTCCTGATCAGCGTCCAGAACCGCCTGAGAATCGATCGAAAGATAAAGGGGACGGCGGAAACCAGGAGAGAGATAAACAGCAGCATGGTCAAACAGGAAAAGAACAAGGGTGATTACAGTGTTTTTGAAGGTATTATTGGTTTTGCTACTCGGTGCTGGGGTAGCCTATTATGAAGTACCTAAACTGCAGCAGCAGCACCTTAACAGGGAACTTATTGTTTTCAGTTGTTTTCTGCTGCTTGGTGTAATAATGGCATTGGCTTTGGTCTTTAATCTCCCGATTCCCAACTTCACCAAAGCTGTAGAATTTATTTTTAGTCCACTGGCAAGATTGCTCTATCCAGGGTAGGGCAAATTTAATAATAATGGATGGAAATAATGTGGATTGAG
>CAZZEY010000207.1:0-3193 GCA_964653445.1 uncultured Syntrophaceticus sp.
CATAGAGATAAGACCGCGGCTGAAACCGCGAAAAGCGCCCCAGGCCAAAATAAGAAAAATGATGCCATCGATCAAATTCATGTCTATCCCCTCCCAGATAAGAACAAAAAATCTAAAACAAAATGCATGCAGCTGAATGCGAAAACAGCATACCCTATTTTTGCCAATCTGTCAATGTGGTTATTTTTGACGGACTTTGAACAACTGGGAGAGAGCTCGCGACCCCTGGGTAATTATTATTCCTGATACAATATAATCCACAAAGGCATATTTGGTTTCCATACCAAGGGTAGTAAAGATCCCCACCTTGTAAGCGAAACAAAGCGTGATCCCCACCAATATAGTCACCAACTCTGATGCCTGTTTGCTGATAAATTTGTGAAATATAGCTGCCATAGCCTCAACCACCACTGACATAAAAATCAGTGTCTGCAAAGCATTTAAAGGCTCCAAACAATTCACCCCACCCTTATATAGATGTCAAAGACTCTCCCTAATGTGTATGCAGTGAACAATGCCCCCTTGCCTGCAGATGTTTTTCGATTTTTTGGCTATAATGATAGACAGAACGGTATGTACATATAGATTATTAGTGCAAGGTATTTTGGTTGGAGCAAAATTCAGGGGGTGTTTGTTTTGGTTTTTATGGATCGTCGGGATGCAGGGCAAAAATTGGCAGCAAAACTGATGGACTATAAAAACAAGAATCCGTTTGTGCTGGGGATCCCCCGTGGTGGTGTGGTGGTAGCTGCAGAGGTGGCCCGGGAACTGGGTGCTCCACTAGATGTGATCATTCCACGTAAAATTGGTGCTCCGTTCCACAAAGAACTGGCAGTTGGCGCTGTTGCACCAGATGGCACAACTATTTTTGATGAAAGATCAATGGTTATGCTGGGCATTACAAAAGCTGACCTGGAGGACCAGGTCCGTCATGAGCTTGAAGAGATCAGCAGGAGGGCCAACACCTACCGGGGAGACCGAACCCCACCGGTTTTACAGGGGAAAACAGTCATCATGGTTGATGATGGTATTGCCACCGGTATGACAGCCAGGGCAGCACTGGAGTCGGTGCGCAGACTCGCCCCAGACTCCCTGGTCCTAGCTGTTCCTGTAGCCTCGATGGAGACAGTATCCCAACTCAATCAAGCTGTGGATGAACTGGTGTGTCTGCTGGTTCCAGAGGTCTTCTATGCAGTAGGGCAGTTTTATGAAAACTTCAGACAGACCAGTGATGAAGAAGTTCTCAATATAATGAAAGAACTGGCATAAATAATCCACGCGCCGGGACGGTGCCAGGCTTGCTTTATTGCTTTATTGCCTTAATAGCGGATGGCCACTTTTTCCAGTATCCACTTCTGCTCTTCTGGCTTCGACATCTAACTTCCCCGTTTTACCAACCTCAATCTTCCAACCGCTTAATCAGGCTAGTTGTCGTCCGCGATGAGTCTTATGTCAAGTAATAACACCGTTTATAATCGCTCATAAATTGCGACCAGACCATCCAAATCGATTCCCTTGAACAGGCCGCAGGTGGTTCCCAGGATAAATCCGCCTTGAGCTGCCAGTTGTTGGATCCCTGAAACCAATTCATCCAAAAAAGCAGAATCATGCGCCTTAATCAAATCCTCAACCTCCAGGGTCCCCCATAAGCACAATTGGCCCCTGTATAGTTCCTGCAGTTTGCCTACATCCATACCAGCACTGCGCTCAAAACACTCCAGCCCTTGGAATCCACACTGGATCAGGTCCGGGATCACTTCAGCATAATTACCATCTGAATGGAAAAAGACAGGTACGTTTCCCCCGGCAGCTTCCACCTGGCTGCCCAGGGAGGGAAACAGGCACTCTCTCATCAGTTCAGGATTGAATAACACACCACGCTGATATGCGATATCATCAGCCAGGAGAATACCATCGACCCCCTGGTCGATCAACCTTTTGATCAGTTCCCTGTTCAGCTCTGCCACACTCCTGCACAACTCCTGAAAGGAGAGCGGGGAACTGCGGGGAAGAGTGAGAAACTCAGTGTAGCCCAAAGTGCGAACACCCCAACCGCAGATACCATCAAGCATAGCAAAAGTGAAAAACGGCTGTTCCAGAGCCCATCTTTCCACATCAGGCAGCAAAACATCTGCCACATCGGGGACATCTTTACCAACCGGATAGTCTGGAGGTAAACAGACAAGGTCCTGCCCCAGTTTTTCAACAAATGCAGCCCTTTCTTCAAAACCTACTTCAGTACAGTTTAAATAATCTTTGATCAGGTCATCACCGATACACAATTCCCCTCTAGGGATTCTGTCAGGAATTTGGTGATTGATAGCAGCTTTAACTCTTTCCCTGGAATTTGGCATGGAGCATCACCTCAAAAAATAATATAAAGATCGATCACCGAAATCGGTGCCAGGCTTGCTTGATTGTCTTATTGAAAACTCACCCACCACCAAATAACAAATAATAATAAAACATTCCGGGACTATTACCGAACATACGGCTGATTGTCACTATAAAGACCTAAATTGAGACCGCTAAACCACTAACTACTGACAACCAGCGGTTAACGACCGACCACCAACAACTACTAACCGGAACCACCAACCAACAACTTACTTTGCTTTATACCTTATTAAGATCATTTTCCAACGACCAACCACTAAATTGGCTTGCTTTATTGCTTTATTGGCTTCGCGCGGCGGAACCGTCACCGCGCGCGGGCGCATTAAAAGATGCGTGAGAGAATTTTACCTCTCCCACGCATCATATCATAGATCCAGGCGTAGATGAATACTGCTGTAGTTGGATTAGGGACTCTGGCGTTACTGCCTGGATATCTGTTTATTTATAAACTCCGTACTCTTTGCTAAAATCAATCATCGCTTTAATGTTTTCCGGCTTGGCTTCATCTATAACAGCTGCTGCATCAAGGATAAAGCCTCCACCTTTACCCCATACATCAATCAATTCTCGACAATAGTCCTTGACATCTTCCGGAGTACCGGTATATAAAAGGTTGTTGGGCACATTTCCTGTCAGGCAAGCGATGCCGCCCAGTATTTCTTTGGCTTTGTAGATATCAACCCGCTCCAAATGATAAATCACTTTACCTTTTGGTACATCAGCTAATAATTCTAAGCGAGAAGTATATTCACCTTCACTATATATAAACGGAACTAGACCTTCATCAATTAAAGCT
>CAZZEY010000208.1:0-3178 GCA_964653445.1 uncultured Syntrophaceticus sp.
CGGGGGCTGCAGCGGATTTTCACCGCTTTCCCTATTAAACAAAGTACCTGAATGTTACATATATTCTGTTTAGGCAAATTATAACCGTTATATTAATTTAGATCAAGGTGTACTATAAACAATTCAAAATTAAATCCCTTGCTGCCTCACAGCAACAGCTATACAACGTGTTCTTTATCGAGAGGAATACCACTTTTGTCCCAGCCTCGCAGACGGTAATATTCATCGAGCATTTTCTCAAACTGTTCCCTATCTAGTTTTTCCCCAACTGATGGCCCGGAAACGATAGGCTCGTCCAGGATGCGTTTTGGTGGATAGTCGTCTACACGTCTGATCCCCTCCCGTACATTAAAGAGGCGTTCAATATTCACAATTCTGGCACCTATGGCTTCCAGCTCATCTTGGGATAAGTTCCATCCTGTTGCAGTTTTTAAAAGCTTGGTGAAATGCGCTGGTCGTAAGGGTTTCATGGCAATACCCTCCAGTTTGCAGAGCCCCAGAGAATCTACTATGGCGTGCCAGTTTTCATGCCAAATGATAAACTGGGGTTTAGTTCTATAATCACGCCAATATTCCGGTGTAACTTCGATCCCCAATTCATCCCTGATGGCATCTCGGTAAGGCTCTGGAGCTACTTCGTATACAGGGAGCGCTCTGAGGTGATCACCCCCACGACTGGCTACCGCAAAACCCAGGGCCATTCCCTTGACAGCTCGCACATCTGTAGCTGGATATTCTAAGCCTTTGGAGTGTATAACCAAATCAACGGCTTCCTGGCCTAGAGTTTGGGCTGCTCTTAGTGCTCCTTCTGCCAAAAGATTACCGACTCCCTGTCGATAGGCGATTTTTTCTATCAATGATACAATTCCCTCATGGTCTCCCCAGATAACACCCAGATTTCGGAGAATATTTTTTTCAGCACACTCTATTGCCCAGCCGATAACCGCACCGGTAGAGATAGTGTCCAGGCCAAGCTGGTCTGAAAGGGTATTTGCCCTAAGTATTGAAGCTAAGTTGCTATTACCACATTTTGTTCCAAATGCGGCAATAGTTTCATACTCTGGGCCTTCACCAATAGTGCCGGCATATGGTCCTCTATTAACATGATAGAAACGGCTGCACCCCACAGGGCAGTTAAAACACCCTTTACGGGCAGTAACATATTTTTTATATAAACTATCTGCGTTTAAATTGGCGGCTTTTTCAAAGGAAGATTCCCGAAAGTTTCGAGTTGGCAGAGCTCCCAGACTCTGTACCATTTCGGTTAGCAACGGTGTGCCAATATTAGATGAATATTTATATAGGGGATCCTGTAAGATGGCTTCTTCGCACTCCGCTACTGCTTCCACAAAGGCTGCTGGCTCTGCTACACTTATACCACAGCTTCCTCTAACAGCGATGGCCTTTAAGTTTTTGGAACCCATTACAGCTCCCATTCCAGTACGAGCAGCAGCACGAGCTTTGTTGGTGATGATTGCAGCAAAGCGCACAAGATTTTCTCCAGCAGGACCTATAGAGAGAACCCGGATCTTTTCACTCCCCAGTTCTTCTTGAATTATTGCTTCTGTTTCCCATGTGGTTTTACCCCAAATATGGGATGCTTCACGCAATTCAACCTTATCATCATCAATCCAAATATAAACTGGCCTGCGTGATTTTCCTATAATAAAAATATGGTCGTAACCAGCTTGTTTGAGTTCGGGCCCCCAGTGCCCGCCGCTGTTGGCATCACCGAAGATCCCTGTTAAGGGAGATTTAGCAGTAACCGTAAACCTGCCAGAACAAGGAGCTAAGGTTCCTCCTAGAGGCCCCACTCCGAAGATCAAGGGGTTACTGGAATGGAAGGCATCTATCCCAGGGGAAATAGCATCATACAGCAGTTTTCCGTTTGCTCCCCGTTGGCCCAAATAGTTGTAGACCAAATCTCTTGGAAGTGGCTCTCTTTGAATCTTTCCTTGTGTCAAATCGATTTTAAGTAGAGAGCCTGCCCATCCATAATATTTGTCCATTTTATTCTACCTCCCAGGTAAAATTAAGTGCTCCAAACAAACAACTGCTTACACAGCGAGGAACAGGTAACTTTTCCCTGTTATTTTCACTTTGTGCCAAAGGCAATTTGCCGCAAAATCGTTCCTGGCAAACGGTGCTGATGACCGGGTAGTTTTTTCCCTTTTCATCAATGGTGTATACATGAATGGCTGACATGGTAAGATCAACAAAACCATTTTGCCAAGTACAGGCTATTTCACACCTCCGACAGCCTCTGCACTTATCAGTCTCAATGGTAAAACGAAAATCCGTTGACATGATTTAAACCCCCTCTTAATAAAAAAAATAACCTCAGCCAAACATGTATCTGGCTGAGGATTTTGCCATCACCCTCATGGCTTTTCACCTTTACCTCGAGGTGATTTGAGCACAAACAGGCAGGTCTCCTGGCTCACAGGCTGCTTTATTGTGCCTTCCCAGGTTAATTCCCAGTGGCACAAAGCATTAATTTTCCTGCATACAGTGGCGGGACCGCGTTGTTTATGGATTAAAATCCACCTAACTTCCCTATTCTCCCCTGCTGGGGCACCTGTTTGCATCATATTTAATTTATTACTTATTTAATCAGCAATTGATAAATATGTCAATACAAAAATGAAGCAGCATATCTTTCAGAGGCAAAAAAGGCGGAATATTGTTCACAGTTCCTATCAAGCCCACCCCTGAAAGAGATTGACAAGTTTCTGATTACTTTGATGGTCTTTCACCGCAATCCTGATATATGTTTTATCAAGGCCGTCAAAGGTGGAGGCCTTTCTAATCATAAACCCCTGTTTGATAAACTTATCAAATACAATATCCTCATCATATTTCAAAAGCTTTAATAAAATAAAATTGGCATGGCTGTTAAAAGCCTTGAGCCATTTTACTTGCGACAGGCTCTTTAACATATATTCCCTTTCCTTGTTGATGTATTTTTTCGTTCTTTCAATATAAGCCCTGTCTTTGAAAATACACCTTCCCGCCGCATTGGCAAAGGCATTCACACTCCAGGGCATTTCAATTTCCATATACCTTTGTGCAAACTCGGTTGAGGCAAACCCATATCCCAACCTGAGCCCCGGCACAGCAAAAAACTTAGTAGCTGCCCTCACTATGCACACATTAGACTGTGTTTTAAACAAACTAA
>CAZZEY010000209.1:0-3168 GCA_964653445.1 uncultured Syntrophaceticus sp.
GCGGACTCCAAATCCGTTGGTTGCGGGTTCGAGCCCTGCCACCCCTGCCAGAGAATTTAAGAATGACGGAGCTTTCGAGCTCCGTCATTTTTTCTATTGTCCAGATATTCCCCTTCTTTCAGGAACTATAGCGACAGCATTGGCAATGGCTTTTAAGAGGGTTAGAAAAACAAGTTCCCAGAACTTGACGAAAGCAGTAAGTTTTTTGCTTCCCTAGGTGAGCTAAACCATGCGCCAACTCCTGGCCGAAACCCAAAGCATTTCAACCAAGACGACTACAGGAAAGTTCAAGTTGGGTCACTCCGGGATTTGTTCAAATAATCTTTAAGGGCAAACATATCTGACACATGCTGTCCTTACTTCGGCAGCATTTAATCGGTATTAAGCTATTAAGAACTTTGTAATCGTATGGTACACTTTAAAAAGCAGTTCTGACATATGCTTACCTTTAAAAAATTGTAATTCAACTGAGATTCCACCAGATAAAACCAGTTTGATTTCAGCATCTAGATCAAATGTACCAGCTGTTTCGATGGCATATGCAACAATTGATTTATAAGGAATAGTGCAGTACTCGATCTTTTTGCCTGTTAATCCCTGCTTATCAGCGATTAAAATCCTCTTGTCAGTGAAAACAGCAGCATCGCGGATGGTTTTCACTGCAAAAAGAGGTGTTTCCCGTTCAGCCAACATCTTCTCCATGTGTTCTGGAATTGGCACTTCATTATAAAAACAATACTTGGTAGATAATACATCTGTCATAAAATATAACCTCCTTATCATCTTTTGTTTCTTCTGCAATGAAAAGAGATTTCCTGCAAGAATCTATTGTTAAACAACCCTCTTGTACAGAACGTGTGTTTGGTTTATAATAAAGGAAACACACGTTCGGAGGAAAAGGGAATGAACCGCGCTATCCTGCTTGCAGATATGAACTCTTTTTTCGCCAGTGTGCACCAGGCACTGACTCCAGAATTGCAGGGCAAACCTGTTATTGTTGCTGGGGATCCTGAAAAACGGCATGGAATAGTTCTCACCGCCAGTTATGAAGCCAAAAGAAGGGGTATCAAAACAGGGATGGTGGTCTGGGAAGCGCAGCAGCGCTGCCCTGAAGGTATTTTTATCAAGCCTCAATACCACCTTTATGTGGATTTTTCCAGCCGCATCCTGCAGATTATGCGTGATTTCACTCCACTTGTCGAACCATTTTCCATTGATGAGGCTTTTATGGATGTTACCGGCTCTCAGAAGCTTTTCGGTTCGCCAGTGGAGATCGCCAAACAGTTAAAGGAACGCATCCGCCGAGAAATCGGAATCACCTGCAGTATTGGGGTAGGAACCAATAAAGTATTAGCCAAAATGGCTGCTGGTTTGCAAAAACCGGACGGTTTGACAGTGATGACTCACAAAGATATACCCTATTCTTTGTGGCCGCTGCCGGTTCGAGAGCTTTTTGGTGTAGGACACCGCTATGAGCAGCATCTCCACAAACTGAACATTTACACCATCGGGGATCTGGCCCGATACCCGGCAGCTATTCTCAAGAAGAAGTTCGGCCTGTACGGTGAAACACTGTGGCTGAGTGCCAATGGCATTGATTCCAGTCCTGTTGATCCGGACAGCCTCAACCAGGTAAAAAGTATCGGCCAGCAGATCACCCTTCCCCGAGACTGTAAGGGAAATGAAATCAAAGTGGTTATTCTGGAGCTTTCAGACCTGGTGGCCCACCGGGTGCGAGCTGGAGGTTACCTGGGGAAGACCGTATCACTTACCCTCAAAGACACCAACTTCTGCTGGCTTTCCCGGATGCAGACCCTAAAGAGACCCACCGATCTCGCTGCAGATATTTCTGCTGCAGCCTTTGATCTGCTGCAAAAGCACTGGTCACCCTGCTGGCCGGTGCGTATGGTAGGAGTAACCCTGGCCAATCTCTTCCCCTTCCAGGTAGAACAGACTGAACTTTTCAGCAGCAGAGAAAAGATCCGGGGGGTAGAAAAGGCATGTGACCAAGTACGGGAACGCTATGGAAGAACAGCTGTTTTCCGGGCGGTCTCCCTAAAAGAAGGATGTCTGGAACATGTGCGCTACCTTTAAGCACCTCCGACATCTATTCGCCAGGCTTCCCTTTATTGCCTTAATCAGATCAATGAGCGGTCAAATGTCTGATGTCTATTTCCAAGCAACAGGACAATCTTTTTTCCGACATCTGACCTCCGGCATCCGACATCTACTCTTGCTAGGCTTGCTTTATTGCCTTATTGGGGTAGTTAGATACAGTTCTTGCGGTTTATTCTTAGGCAACAGGAATATCTTTTTCCAACAACTAACGATTAACCACCAACCACTACTGTAAACAGCTGGTTTCAGCTCCTGGGGTAGCTTGGCCAATACATTTGAGGAAAGACAGTATAGGAGCACGTGACTTGGTAGAAGCGAGATTGACATAAAGAAAACAATATTTTTACCTGGGGGTTTGGTTACAGTGAGCATCTATAACAACAACAAACTCTGGGAAGGCCACCGGGTTATCCTCCCGGAGTTCCGGGAAAAAGTAATATACAAATGCCGGGACTGCCGTTATTATATTTTGATTCAGGGCAAGGAAGAGGTGCGGCAGGGTTGTATCGAAAGATACAAAGAATTGTGGTCAAGACCACCGGAAAGAATAGATGTGCTTGTTCTCCTAAAGTTGGTAAGAGAAGAGGGATTGCGGGAGATATTGAGCAAAGGGGATCCTGAAGCACAGAGTTGCGGTTATTTCAGGCGAAAATTACCCCCTAAAAATATACGCACTCCGCAACGGAGATAACTGTATTGACAATTATTTAAAGTATTAGAACTACTGTCTTACTATAAACCTGAGAACAAGAGAAGCTGGTCCCTTTTAAAGAACCAGCTTCTTTCACTTAATTGATTAGGAAATTCAATCACTTATGTACATTCTTTTTTGGGATTTGGAAAACCCCGATGTCTTGATAAATCGCTCATTGATGCGGATACTATCCATTTGGAATATGTATCTTACATTACCCCAGGATGGCCTTGATATCCTCCTCAGGTGTGGTAATAGGCTGAATATTGTAATTATCCTGCAGTACCTTAAGCACATTCGGTGTCAGGAATGCCGGCAAAGTCGTGCAAAGCCTTATGTCTTTAATCCCCAGGTGC
>CAZZEY010000210.1:0-3148 GCA_964653445.1 uncultured Syntrophaceticus sp.
ACCTGCTCACAGAAACAGAAATACTGGAACTTCCTAATTATCTTAGTTTTCTCCAGGAAATCGGTGTGGATGCCCTAATCATACAGGACCTGGGAGTTGTAAAAATAGCTAAAGATATTGGCTTAACAATACCCCTTCATGCCAGTGTGATGATGAACACCCACAACCTGGAGGGCTTAAAACTGCTAGAGGAAGTAGGCATCAGCAGGGTGATCCTGGGGAGGGAACTGACCCTAGATGATATAAAAATGATGAAGAACAGCACATCCCTGGAGTTGGAATACTTTGCCCATGGAGATATGTGTTTTTCCCAAAGCAGTCAGTGCTATCACAGCGGAATGCTGTTTGGTAGAAGCAGCAACCGTGGGCGCTGTATGAAACCCTGCCGTTGGGCCTTCGAAATGGTGGACAGAGAGAGTAGAGATGTGATTCCTGTTCAGGTGCCTGGCCCTTATTTTATGGCTGTGAAAGATATGTGCCTGCTTCCCTACCTACCCCAGGTAATCTCTTCTGGGATCTGCTCTCTAAAGCTTGAGGGACGGATGCGGCCTGCAGATTTTTTAGCTCAACTGGTAGGTTTCTATAGAAGGGCTCTTGACCGCTATTACAAAGATCCTGTGGGCTATACATTTGACTGGGATGACTTCCATGAGCTTGAAAAGATTCGGGTGCGTGATTTCAGCCCCCTGTATACATTTGGCAATCCAGGCACCGACTCTGTTGGATATACAGGTGAGCGGGAGCCCAGATTTTTCAGTCATGCAGTAAAAGAACCGGTGATCACTGAAAAAGATTTAATAGATTCACCCTTACCATTGCCCAAAGAAACAAAAAATACAGCTAAACCGCTGCTGGCTGTGAAAGTTGGTAGCAAATCAGCAGCTCTAGCAGCTTTAGATAATGGTGCTGACCTCCTTTATACCAGCGGAGAGTCCTTTCTTTCCATGGATAAGCCCTGGGAGTTTGCCGACTACACTGAGGTAGTATCCAAAGCCCATGACCTGGGGAAGCGTGTAGTGATCGGCTTGCCGCGCATCACTATGCCCTGGGAAATGAATAGTACACTGCTTTTCCTCGAAAAGATACGGGAATTAGACCCTGACGGTGTGCTGGTTACAAATCTGGGGACCATCTTCGCAGCTTTTCAGAACACAGCTCTACCCCTTTACGCTGACTACTCCTGTAATATTGCCAACCAGGAAGCAGCAAAACTGCTCAAAGATTATCGTGTTGCCCTGATTACAGCACCCTTGGAGTTCTGCTGCGAGGATATTTTAGCAATGCCTGGTGAGCACCTACCTATGGAAGCGGTGATTCACGGGTTACTCCCTACCATGGTCAGCGACCACTGTCTTCCGGCAGCTCTGTTAACAGAAAAAACAAAACACCAGTTTTGCGGTGCGCCCTGTCATAAACGGAACTATGGCTTAAAAGACACCGCTGGACAGGTGCACATATTGGAGATGGACCAGGACTGCAGAAACCATATTTACCTGGCCAATGAACTAGCCCTGCTTCCCTACCTTCGCTCTTTTTACGGGGCAGGGTTTGCCAGCCTGCGTTTGGAAATACCGCTATATAAAGCAGATGAAACAGCCGCAGTCACCAGGGTTTATAGAAAAGAGCTGGACAAACTTTGGGAAGATGTTGATACCTATACATTTGAGGAATCCAGTTGGCAGCAGTTGACAGAGATCAGAAATGTGCCTCTGGGCACCGGACCTTATACAACAGGTGTAAAAGCCAGGGAAAATCAAAAGGAGAGTGAAAAACAATGACAAAATACTGGGGGCCAGAAGAGATCATCAAAAAGAAGAAGGAGTATATCATACCCTGCCTCTACCATTTCTACCAGGAACCTGTACAGATGGTAAGAGGAGAAAAACAGTACCTTTTTGACAGCAACGGTAAAAAGTATCTGGACTTTTATGCAGGTGTTTCAGTAATCAATGCCGGACACTGCCATCCAGAGATCACTGAGCGCATCTGTGAGCAGGTGAAATGTCTGCAGCATGTATGCAATATCTATCTCACTCAGCCGATGCTGGAACTAGCGGAAAAGTTGGCAGATATTACACCTGGCAGACTGAAAAAAAGCTTTTTCTGCAACAGCGGCACCGAAGCCAATGAGGGAGCTGTTTTGCTGGCAAGGATAGCCACAGGCAGAAGTGAACTCCTGGCTCTGCAGGATGGTCTGCATGGACGCACCTACCTGACCATGAGCCTGACCGGGATGCGTTTCTGGCGCACTGATCCCACACCAGCTGGAGGGATCACCTTTGCACCTAATGCCTACTGCTACCGCTGCCCCTTGAACCTTACCTATCCGGCTTGTGACCTGGCCTGCGCTGAACAGGTGAGACGGGTCATCGAAACAGCCACCTCAGGTGAAGTGGCTGCCCTGATCGCAGAGCCCATACAGGGGAATGCGGGGATCGTTACACCTCCACCGGAATACTTCTCACGATTAAAGGAAATCCTCCAGGAATATGGAGTATTACTCATTATCGATGAGGTTCAGACCGGATTCGGACGTACCGGAAAATGGTTTGCAATTGAAAACTGGGGTGTAGAACCAGATATTATGACCATGGCTAAGGCCTTGGGGAATGGCGTACCTATCGGTGTTTTCACCTCCCGTCCAGAGATAGCAGACAAGTATACACGCCCTGGAGCTTCCACCCTAGGGGGTAACCCGGTTTCTATGACAGCTGGCCTTGCCACACTTGATGTTATTGAAAAGGAAGGGCTCGCCCAAAACGCTGCTAAACTCGGCACCTATCTTAAGGAAAAACTGCTGGAACTACAGGAAAAACACCCACTAATCGGTGATGTGCGGGGAATCGGTCTTATGCAGGGGGCAGAGTTAGTCAAAGAGGGGAAAGAACCTGCAGCTGAAGAGGTTGACAGGATTCTGGAAATAATGAAGAACAAAGGAATCATCATCGGTAAGAACGGGCGCTCCCGTAATGTGCTGGCTTTTCAGCCGCCGCTTGTTATCAATAAAGATAATGTGGATGAAATGATTACAGCTTTAGATGATGCCTTTACACAAGTAGAACAATAGTATTATTTCTATTGAAAGAAGGTGGCGTTTGTGCCATTTGGGGCACATATGTCAATCGCCGGTGGTATGTATCAAGCTGTC
>CAZZEY010000211.1:0-3144 GCA_964653445.1 uncultured Syntrophaceticus sp.
ATCTTTTACTTTTCTATAAGTATAAGTATCATCTAATAAAAATTCTGGTACATTGACATTATACCAGAAACAAAAAAAACTCCGCCCCAGATAAATAAAAACCAACAACTACCCCAGCAGTTCGTATATTTTTTTCATATCAAGGTGCCTGCGGCAGGTATCTGCCAGCCGGTCGAATTCTTTTTCCCAATCAAAAGCCTCGATTCGCCTTTTTGGGCTATCTGAGCCCAGTGAATCTTCCTCAGGAAGATTGATCTCCATGAAAGGTATTACCCCTAGCACCGGCTTACCTGTCCTTTCCTCCAGAAAATCCAGTGCAGGCTTGAGCAGTGATTGTTTACCTCGAAATCTGTTGATCAAAAATCCCTTCACCATGGCACACTCATCAGTGTCCAGAAGTTCCAGTGTACCTACAAGAGAAGCCAGAGCACCTCCCCGATCAATATCCGCCACCAGCAGTACCGGTGCTTCAGCCAGGCGGGCAGTGCGCATATTGGCTAGATCTCTGTCTTTCAAGTTGATTTCCACCGGGCTTCCCGCCCCTTCGATAGCAATAATTTCATAACCCCGCTGCAAAGTATCCAACGCTTTTTTGATCTCTTGAACAAGTATCAGGTTCTTACCCTGATAATAATCCCTGTCACTCATATCTCCCAGTGGTTTACCATTGACAATCATCTGGGCAGAACTGCTGCTGATCGGCTTAATTAAGATAGGGTTCATTTCCACCTGAGGCTTAACCCCAGCAGCCACAGCTTGAATTGCCTGAGACACTCCTATCTCCAAACCGTCATCGGTCAAATAAGAGTTGGCGGTCATATTCTGAGCTTTGAAGGGTGCCACCCGGCAGCCGTCCTGGTAAAATATCCGACAGAGGGCTGTAGTAAGAATACTCTTTCCAACATGGGAAGATGTACCCTGGAGCATGATTGCTTTAGCCACTCAGATCCATCCTTTTGTCTAAATTTTTGTTTTCAAAAATGCACTACTCTGAAGGTTTGATTAACTCTACAATATCTCCGATAGAAACCCAGCCGCTGCGCACAACACGGCAAAAACGCCCTTCGGTTACCAGCAGTACCATCCCGTGATAATTAAAAGTATGTGTTTCATCAATCACCTTACCGATCTGCACAACCTCCAATTCTGAACTGCCTATCAGCAGCCTGGAGCCGATGACCAACTCATTTACATCTATACCCTTAATTGTGATATTCTCCGCAAAGTCTCCTGGAGAAGCAGAAAAACCTCCTCTAGAGGCAGCCTTCTCTATCCCCTCTAGAGTGAGGATACTGACCTGTCTCTCTGTACCGGCATGGGCATCACCTAACAATCCCTGATTCTTTTCCAGATACCCTTTTCCAACATTTACTTTTCCTGTTCCCCGTTTCTCACTAATACAGACTCCCGCAACCGTTCCCTTCATTTTTTCACCCCTATGTATTTCACATTCACATTACATTTATGTAACCCCTGCAAAATTGCTGTAATACTAATATGTGTGTATTTTACCATAGGGGTTTTACACTTTCCAATATGCAACCCTGTATACAGAGAGAGAAAACTATCACATAATCGTATTCTTTAGCAGGAAACTAATAGGTCATTACTCCTCTCATCCTTAACAGCGAACCTAATATAACGGTTCCCTAAAATCCCCTTACACACCTGTCAGCTATCAGAAAGTTGATTCACCAGTAAGCTGGTTTATAATAGAAATGTGGCAAAATATTCATTACAAACGGAGGTAGTATCAATGGTCGACCCAAGAATAACCACACTGGCAGATAACCTAGTTAACTATTCCTGTGAACTGCAAAAAGGAGAAAAAATTCTGATCGAAGCTATAGGATTGGAAACTCCACTGGTCAAAGAACTGATCAAAGAGGTTTATTCGTCTAGAGGAGTTCCTTTTGTCATGATCAAAAACTCAGCGGTGGAAAGGGCACTTTTGCTGAATGCCAGCCGCCAGCAGATGGAACAAAAAGCTAAATTCGAAGGTACTGTGATGAATGACATGCAGGCTTATATCGGAATCCGTTCAGGAGATAATATCGCCGAACTTTCCGATGTTCCCCCTGAAAATATCGAGCTCTATGAAAAGTATTACTGGCATGAGGTTCACGGCAAAATCAGGGTGCCGCACACAAAATGGGTGGTTCTGCGTTATCCTAATTCCTCTATGGCACAACAAGCCAACATGAGCACCGAATCTTTTGAAGACTTTTATTTTAATGTCTGCAACCTGGATTACCGCAAAATGTCCCAGGCAATGGAACCACTGGTGGAACTGATCAATATAACCGATAAAGTGAAAATCATCGGCCCAGGTACAGACCTGGAGTTTTCAATCAAGGGCCTGCCCGCGGTTAAATGCGATGGCAAGCGGAACATCCCCGATGGTGAGGTCTACACAGCACCGGTTCGAGATTCGGTCAATGGCAAAATTACCTACAACACACCATCCCAGCATCAGGGCTTTACCTATGAGAATATCTGTTTAGAATTTAAAGATGGGAAAATTATGCGAGCTGAAGCCAATGACAGCAATAGGATTAATAAAATATTCGATATCGATCAAGGTGCCAGATATGTAGGTGAGTTCTCCTTTGGGCTCAATCCTCATATCACAAAACCCATCAAAGACACCCTTTTTGATGAAAAGATCTCCGGTTCCATACACTTTACACCGGGGAGTGCCTATGACGACTGTTTCAACGGGAACAAATCAGCACTGCACTGGGACCTTGTCTTGATACAAACACCGGAATATGGTGGTGGTGAAATATATTTTGATGATCACCTGATCAGAAAAGATGGGCGGTTTGTGATTCCAGAGTTAACTGGCTTAAACCCGGAAAACTTGATTTAAAACCACTACAGACAGCACCCAGGTAATGGCATTGCAAATTGATCTCCATGTTACAGCCGAAATGCATATTTTTTTGCAATAGCGGTTATTTTATAAAGAGTCATAACAAGGAGGTCGTTTACATGTCTTCACTTGACAAAACAGCATTAGTCCTCGTAATTATTGGTGCTATTAATTGGCTGCTGGTCGGAATCGCCAGATATGATTTGGTAGCCGCCTTATTTGGGGGAAGTGCCAGCCCCATCAGCAGGGTCATTTACACCATCATCGGT
>CAZZEY010000212.1:0-3129 GCA_964653445.1 uncultured Syntrophaceticus sp.
AAGTTTGTTTGCCTTGTTCCATATTATATCTATTTTTCTCAGTTTTATCCTTCTGCGATCGATCTTTCCTGAGTTTGCGGGATAATTCTAACCAAATTGCCTCCTCTGAGGTATGGATCCGCTGGGCAGCCATGCGGATTAAACCCTCCCGCACCACATGGTCCTGAATATTGGCCAATTCATCCACTAAAACTCTGGCAATCTCCGCCCGGTCCATTAGATTTTCCGGGTTATATCTTTTTAGCAGTTGGTCAAGCCTGAACTCCAGGTAACCGGTTGTGCGCTCTGATAAAGCTGCCGCAAAAGCCTCTTTCCCCTGAGAGCGCAGAAATTCATCCGGGTCCTTGGCTTCCGGGAGATCTAGGACCATCACCCGGCCGCCCATTTCCTGGAGAAGACTCGCCCCTCTCAAAGTGGCTGCAGAACCGGCGCTATCCTGGTCAAAGGCCAGAACAACCTCTTTTGTACAGCGCAGAAGCAGCCTGGATTGCTCCTGAGTAAAGGCTGTTCCCAGGGATGCAACTGTGTTTTGAAAACCGTACTCCTGGACGGTGATGCAATCCATATACCCCTCAACAACAATGACCCGTTGTTCCTTGCGAATAGCAGGTAATGCCAGATGCAGCCCATATAGGTTGCGGCTTTTATTAAAGATCACCGATTCAGGGGAGTTCAAATATTTCGGTTGTTCATCCCCTAAAGAACGCCCCCCAAAACCTAGACAGCGTCCCCGGTGATCAAAGATCGGAAAAATAATACGCCCCTGAAAGCGCTCCTTTAGTGTTCCATATCGGTCAAAAAAAAGCCCTGCTTCCCTAATTTCCTGGATGGTGTATCCCTTTCCCCGAAGAAACTGCAGCAACCCACGCCCGGCACCGGAAGCAAACCCCAGCATAAATCTTTCCCAGGACTTCTCTTTAACCCCTCGCCCGAGAAGATAGCGCCGGGCACGCTGTGCCGCATCATCACGTAATAATATTCTATGATAATAAGCTGCTGCTTGAGCATTCAGTTCGTAGATCTTACTCTTGCGCTCCTGCTTCTGCCGGTAATTCCGGGAACGGGGAACATCCACCCCCTGCCTCTCAGCTATAACCTCTACTGCTTCTAGGAAGGAGATATTATCGATTTTCATTAAAAATGAAAAAACATTACCCCCAACCCCACAACCAAAACAATAGAAAATCTGTTTGGCAGGTGATACACTAAAAGATGGGGTTTTTTCCTGGTGAAAAGGGCATAATCCTATATAGTTCTGTCCGGTTCTTTTTAAAGTAACATATTCACTGATAATCTCTACAATATCAGTTCTGCTGCGCAGATCTTCTAGAAACTCATCAGGGATTAAACCTGCCATTTCCAAACACCCGTTCCTTCTCATGAACTTGTATTAAGTTCTATACGGACATAGAAAACTCCTGCTGCCTTTTTAGGCCATCCACACATTGGGTACAAAATATTTTTCAAAAGTTTTCATAGCAAATCGATCAGTCATCCCCGCGATGTAGTCAACAACACACCTTTCCAACCCTTCACTGGAAATTCTGGCTTTAATGTCTTCACTCAATAAATCAGGGTTTTTCAGATAATAATCATAAAGGGTTTTTATCACCTGTTTGGCCTTGTCCTCCTCCTTTTTAGCAATGGATCTGGTATAAACCCGTTCAAAAAGAAAACCGCGCAGCCTATCGGTAGCCACTTGAACCTCATCACTCATGGTAATCCCTGGTTTCCCCCTGCTTTTATCTATAATATCTGTAACCATGGTATTAATCCTTACTTTATGGCGGTTGCCCAGGATCTCGATACAATCTCTGGGCAGGTCATTTTCACTGATAATCCCCGCTCTGATGGCATCATCAATATCATGATTGATGTAAGAGATCCTATCCGCGATTCTGACTATCTGACCCTCCAGTGTGCTGGGAAGCTTGGGACCGGTATGACACAGAATACCATCCCTCACTTCCCAGGTAAGGTTTAATCCGCGTTCCCCCTCCAGTTTATCCACCACCCGAAGGCTCTGTTCATTGTGGTGAAATCCAGGTGCATAGATTTTATCGATGGCTGCTTCACCGGTATGTCCAAATGGTGTGTGACCGAGGTCATGGCCCAAAGCTATAGCCTCGGTCAGATCCTCATTGAGCAGCAGCGCCCTGGCCAGAGTGCGGGATATTTGGGAAACCTCTAATGTATGAGTGCTTCTGGTCCTGTAGTGGTCACCTTCAGGGGCAATAAAAACTTGTGTTTTGTGTTTAAGCCTGCGGAATGCCTTGGAGTGAATAATGCGGTCGCGGTCACGCATATATGCCGTTCGCACAAAACATGGTTCCTCCGGATAACACCGCCCCCTTGATTTAACGCATAGTGATGCATAAGGGGCAAGATACATTATCTCCCGCTGTTCAATCTCTTCACGAAAAGAAAGACTTTGTGCCAAAGGCTCCACCCCGTTTATCGTTTCCTTAAACTCTCTGTGGCCTTTGCAACTTCAACAACACGCTGTGCTAAGATACGCGTTCTTTTTATACCGTTTTCATCATTTTGTGCAGGTCTGTGGGCACATGCCCCCTGGTGGCCGCAGTCATAATCTATTGAGCCATCCCCAACTACGATCATCCCCTGCACCATCATCATGTCATGGATTGCCCTGAGGGTTGTTTCCTGGCCCCCAAAACGAGCGCCGGCTACTGTTAACGCTCCCCCAACAACATTGAGCAAGCTTTTCTCCTTTCTTAGTGCACGTGTTTTATCCCAAAAAGCCTTGAGCTGGCTGGATACTGTTCCAAAGTAAACAGGACTTCCTATAATCAGTCCATCAGCCTGTTTTAAAAAAGCAAGAGCATCCCCCAACTTATTACCCTCTGCACAAACACCTTCACAGGGAGAAGAACAAAGTTCACAGAAAGGGGAATCGATATCCTTTAGTGCATCAATCACATGCAGCAGCTTTACTTCAGCACCTGCTTTTTCCGCAACTGCTAGTGCTTCTTTGAGAAGAAAAACTGTGTTACCATCTTGATTAGGGCTGCCATTAATTCCTACGATAAGCAATTGTTTCACCTCCTGAGATTAAATATGTAGCATTTAGATAAATATATACTCTTTTTATTATAATGGTTCCTTCAT
>CAZZEY010000213.1:0-3117 GCA_964653445.1 uncultured Syntrophaceticus sp.
TTTAATAATTCATATATGGGTTTGTGCTTTTTGGAACAAATTAATACACATAGATAATCTATATTTTCTACCAAATGAAAAAATTGTTCACAGGTTGGCAACAAGGATATGGAGAATTGAGAGTGTGTACAAGAAAGGCCTGCTGTTTATGGGGCCTAATGGGGCCGGACGAAAAGACCAGGTGGTGTTTGTTATTGGGAGGTACAAATATCACCTGGAACTGTTTTTCTGCTGAGTATTAACCCTTTTTTCCAGCCATTTATAACCAACACAAAAACCAAACACCTTGACACTCGGATGTCTATTTTAGTATAATGGTGCCACATATTAATGATTTTAAAGACAAGGAACGGGAAGAGTAACTACAGGTGAAGCAAAAGAGAGGAACCGTCACCGGCTGAAAGCGGTTCTGGCGGAGCGGCAGTGAAAGTGCGCCCGGGAGTTGTGGTGCCAAAATAGAAGTAGGTGCCAACGGTAAGGAGGCCGTTATAACTCCTGCTGAGGGGTTATAAATCCAAAGTAGAGTGGAACCACGGGAGAAATCCTTTCGTCTCTAAAGGCGAAAGGTTTTTTTTATAAAAAAATCAGATATGGAGGGGATTAAAGTGGGGTTTTTCAGGAGAATCAAGCGGGATATACAGGTCGTTTTTGAACGCGATCCTGCTGCCAAAAGCGTTCTGGAGGTCATCTTCTGTTACCCCGGTTTCCACGCCATTTTCATGCATAGATGTGCTCACTGGTTCTTTGAACGAGGTTTTGTTTTACTGCCCAGGTTGATCTCTCAATTAAACAGATTTCTGACAGGAATTGAAATCCATCCTGGAGCAAAAATCGGTGAGGGTTTATTTATTGATCATGGTATGGGAGTGGTGATCGGTGAAACCACAGAAATTGGGGATAATGTTACCATTTATCAGGGAGTGACTTTAGGGGGGACCGGTAAAGAAAAGGGAAAACGCCACCCAACAGTGGGTAATAATGTGGTGGTCAGCACAGGAGCTAAAGTCCTGGGGTCACTAAAGATAGGTGACAATGTTAAAATCGGTGCTGGGTCAGTAGTGCTCAGAGATGTGCCTGATAACTGCACAGTTGTGGGTGTACCGGGAAAGGTAGTGAAACGCAACGGACGCAGAGTCCAGGAAAAAACAGCCGCTGATGCTATCGATCTCAGGCATAATCTCCTGCCGGACCCTGTAGGTGATATGATGGTAGCTTTACAGGAGCGAATCATCCAACTGGAAAAACAATTAGAACAATTGGAGGAGAAGGTCGATGGCCCTAAAAGTATACAACACATTGTCTAAAAAGAAGGAGGAACTGATACCATCAGCAAAAAATCAGATAAAGATGTATGTTTGCGGTCCTACCACATACAACTTTATCCACCTGGGGAATGCCCGGGCTCTGGTGATATTTGATACAATCAGGCGGTATTTAGAGTATAAGGGTTATCAAGTTACTTATGTGCAAAACTTTACTGATATTGATGATAAGATCATCAAGCGTGCCCATGAGGAGCAGACAGATCCCTTTGAACTGGCGGAAAGGTATATCAATGAATATTTTAGGGATGCAGATGCCCTCCGGGTTAGGAGAGCAGATATCCACCCCCGGGCAAGTGAGCACATCACTGATATGATCGAGATGGTCCGGGTGCTTGCTGAAAAGGGGTTCGCCTATCAAGCAGGTGGGGATGTCTATTTCTCTGTGCGGAACTTTAAAGATTATGGAAAACTATCAGGCCGTACACTGGAGGAGATGCTCTCCGGTGCCAGGGTGGATGTGGATGAGCGCAAACATGACCCTTTGGATTTTGTGCTGTGGAAGGCAGCAAAACCAGGAGAGCCATTCTGGGATAGTCCTTGGGGGCCAGGGCGGCCGGGTTGGCATTTAGAGTGTTCAGTGATGTCGCTAAAGTATCTAGGTGAAGGCTTTGATATCCATGGTGGTGGGAGTGACCTTATTTTTCCACATCATGAAAATGAGATTGCACAGGCGGAGGCATATATGGGAGCAGCGCCTTTTGCCCGCTACTGGATACACAATGGTTTTGTGACTGTTGACCAGGAAAAGATGTCCAAATCTCTAGGGAACTTTTTTATTGTAAGGGATTTGCTGCAGGAGTGGGCTCCTGAGATCTTGCGCTTTTTCCTGCTTTCTACCCATTACAGCAGTCCTCTGGATTTTGGTCCCAGTAGTCTGAAAAATGCCCGTAAAGGTTACAACAGATTGGCTAACACCCTGGATCTGCTCGATGATATCATAGCTGACCGGGAAGTGACTGCAGTAGGAAGCCTTTCGAAAGGGGCGGAGGCATTTTCCGGACGGGTTTCAGCTTATGCTGCTGAATTTGAAGCAGCTATGGATGATGATTTTAATACAGCACTGGCAATGGCTGCTTTATATAATATGGGGCGTGAGATTAACAGCTTTATCAATGATAAGAATTTTGTCCCTACACCTTCTGCTGCCAATGTGCTGGCAGCAGCCCGTAAGTCTTACCAGAGCCTTATGGACACTCTAGGGCTTCTGCCTGGTGAAAAGAGAGAGTTGAGTCCTGAGTACAAGGAGATGCTGCAGGGTATAGTTTATTCTGTGCAGGAGAAAGCGCAGGACCTGCTGCCCCGGGATCTTCCTGGCAGCAGTGAGGAGTTGTTGAATCTATTAATAACTCTGCGTGGTGAAGCCAGGGCAAGAAAGGATTACCAATTAGCTGACCAACTACGGGATGCTCTTAAAGAGGTAGGGGTTATTCTGGAAGATACCCCAAGGGGCACACGCTGGAGAATTGTGTAATGAATCTTCTGTTATAGGCAGGGGAGTGGATATTTGAAACAGTCATGGATGCTTTTGATGAGCTGTAATATTTTTTAGGGTATAAGATTATTAAGCAAACAACAATACTATAGTAGCCTCTCGGAAACAAACCTGTAAATGGTAGTAACTGGGGGGCAGCAAGTAACAAAAAACTGCTTTGTGCTCTTTGACAACTTCATATAGCAATGGTAAGAAAGAAAAAAATTAACTAATATCTCGAAGGCAATACTGAAGTAAGCCCGGGACCAGTAACCGAGCAAAAAAGCCACCTCCTGAATCGAAATAATGCAACCAAAAAAT
>CAZZEY010000214.1:0-3082 GCA_964653445.1 uncultured Syntrophaceticus sp.
ATCTTTCGTTTCATGCCCATGGAATAGGCGGAGATTATCTGGTCACCCCATTTTTCTAAACCAAGGATAGACAAGAGTTCTTCTGTCCTCTCTCTGATCCTCTCCTGGGGCAGGCCATAAAGTCTGCCTGCTACCATCAGGTGTTCCCTGGCAGTCAGCCTCTCATAAACCAGGGGATTGTCAGGAACATACCCAATCAGACGGCGCACCTCTGTGCCTGGCTGCCACAGGTCTTTACCACTGACCATCACTTTCCCTGAGGTTGGCCGCAGCAAACCGGTAATCATCCTGATAGTGGTAGTTTTACCCGCCCCATTGGCCCCGAGGAAGCCGAAAATTTCACCTGGATAAGTCTGCAAGGTGAGGTCTTGAACTGCGGGAAAATCCCCATAATACCTGGTCAGCTTCTCAAATTGTAAACTGGGAAGTAGATCGGCGTGTGTTTCAGAATAAATAGCCCCTTTCGAATGAGCACTTTCAGCTTCACCTGCTGAACCTGCATAAGCAACGCATTCAACTTCTGTCTCGGGAATTGCTCCTAGGCTTTCCCTTGCATTACTACTAACAGGCCCCACAGCTACATCAGCAATCTCAGTTTGCATTTGCATCAAGGGGAAAGCAGCTTCTTCTATAGAATCTGCTGCAACTGTCCCATTGCTTTCACTGCTTCCGTTGCTATGAAGTTCCCCCTTCACTGGGACCACCCTGCTCATCCTCTCTAAAAACCTTTCAGGCTCATCAACATTGACCAATATTTCCCGCACCAACCCCCGCTTATTTTTGCGGTCCTCTGCAGCCGGGGCCTTGACCATAACCGGTTCTGTCAACAGAATCCTAATAACATTGCTTTTTCGCGACAAGCAGTAGAGTGTCTCCCTTTCTCTGGCAAGTATACAACCGAGCATATCCGGCTTGGGATATGCGATGGGTGAATACTGTTCTACTGCGGCAATAAGCGAAAGTGGAAGGCAGTATTTAAACCACGAGGCCATACGTAAGTATAATTCATCTGCAGATAAAAGATGGGCTGAACGAAGCACTTTGACAAAAGCAGAAACTGCATATAAATACAAGAAGAAAAATAAAGCAAAAACCAGCAGCAGCGGCCATCCCCTAGGCACCAGTATATAGATGACCACCCCCACTATAATGAATTCAATACAGAGTATCGGTAGTAAGCCATACACTAACTGCCGGACCGAAGTGCTTTTCCCGGTATTGGGAAAAACCTCTTTATCCTTTCCAGGCAATACAAACCCCTCCCATCGGTATTCCCTTTCACCAAAAATACTTGTGGAAACCCTTGTTTTGGTCATGAGGAGGTATATCTTTCTGTACGTTTAGTATATATTAAACAAATAATATAAACAAAAACCCCTCTCTGTCAAGGGGTTACAAACGTGAAAACTGATATTTTATGTCGTTACCTGTTGGTGATATTGCACCAAGGTGAACATAATAACGGTAAAAGGTGCCTTTCAGGTAACTTACACCCGCTCAATTCTAACCGGCCTGAAGATCCCACTTTCCACAGCGGCTTCCCCAGCGGGCTATCACCTCACCATTTTGGAAGAACTGTACCACTTCACAGTGGTTGGGACATGACTTGCATTCGAAACTGCGGGTCTGGAAACTGAAATCTGTCACCCCAAAACCTTTAAACCTGGTCTTTTTATTTAATTGATCTAATTCCTCCCGGGCAAGTATAGCAGCACCAAGCGCCCCCATTACAGCAAAATGCTTTGGAATAATCACCTCATGACCTAAAGCTTTCTCAAATGCCTTTTTCATGCCGGCATTTGCTGCCACACCCCCCTGGAAAGCTATCGGGGGAAGGATCTCCTTACCTTTACCCACATTATTTAAGTAGTTGCGCACCAAAGCCTCACAGAGACCGGCAATAATATCCTCTATACTGTGCCCTAACTGCTGTTTATGTATCATATCTGATTCGGCAAAAACTGCGCATCTCCCCGCAATGCGAACCGGGTGCTCAGATTTTAGAGCCAGTTCACCAAAGTTTTCGATAGGGATGACCAGACGAGCCGCCTGTTGATCCAAAAAAGAACCTGTTCCAGCAGCGCAAACAGTATTCATAGCAAAATCTGTAACAATACCATCCCGCAGAATAATAATCTTGGAGTCCTGACCACCGATCTCCAAAATGGTCTGAACACCAGACACAAACCGTGATGTTCCCACAGCATGAGCGGTAATTTCATTTTTAATAATATCCGCACCAACCATGACCCCTGCCAGATAGCGGGCACTGCCAGTGGTTCCCGCAGCACAAATCTCTACATCATCTGGCACAAGACCAGACAGCTGAACCATTCCCTCCTGAATAACCCGAATCGGTTGGCCTTGAGTTCTTAGGTATAGGGAGGCCAAAACCTCGTCTTGTTCATCTATAACAATTAAATTGGTGCTCACCGATCCTACATCAATTCCTAGATAACCTTTTCTCATGCAGCAATCCTCCCTGAACTAGTTAAGCAGATGACACCTTTTTGGCTTTTTGTTCCCGTTTGCGTTTGAGCAGATCCAAAAAGGCCTCCAACCTTGTGATAACACCGGCAGCAGCGGTTTGTTCATCGATAAAAATAGTTAAAACAGGTATCCCCGCTTCTCTGCTCACCCGCGGCATAATGCCCTTTGCCATGATCTCAGGCAGACAAGAAAATGGTGCCAGTTGAATCATACCATCATACCCTTGATTGGCATAGATCACAGTTTCACCTATACTATTAATGCCATGACCTCCAATCAGTTCATTGAGATATGGATGAGCCATCTGATGAATGTCATGCTCTCCGATCTTTCCTTCAACAACAACATTCTTCTGGGTATAAGAGGTCAGCCAAATAGAGCGGTCAGTATAGACCCCCATTTCACCAAGAGTCTTCTGAATATAGAAGTTAACAGCGGGCTCCAACACAACATAGATCTCACCAACAATACCGATCCTTAATGGAATCCGGGACCTGTCCTGGGGAATACGGGCAATCATTTTTCTGCCCTCCCAGAGAGCGTCTTCTATTTCCTCCCCGGTACAAGCCTCATCCAGCATATCCAAAGCTTT
>CAZZEY010000215.1:0-3079 GCA_964653445.1 uncultured Syntrophaceticus sp.
TTTAAATACCCTATACAAAGGCGGTTGTGCTATATAGATATAACCAGCATCTATCAGCGGCCTCATATAGCGGTAAAAAAAGGTTAATAATAAGGTTCTGATATGAGCTCCGTCAACATCAGCATCACTCATGATCACAATATGGTGGTAGCGCGCCTTCTCTAGATCAAAATCATCCAACACACCAGTACCGATTGCAGTAATAATATTTTTGATCTCTTCATTAGCCAGCAGTTTATCCAGCCGCGCCTTTTCAGCATTAAGAATTTTACCCCTTAAAGGCAGAATCGCCTGGTTGCGCCGGTCACGTCCCTGTTTAGCAGAACCACCTGCAGAGTCACCCTCCACAATATACAGTTCACACTCCTCAGGTTTCCTGGAAACACAGTCTGCCAGTTTGCCGGGTAAACTCAAATGATCAAGAGCAGATTTCCTCCTGGTCAGTTCTCTGGCCTTTCTGGCTGCTTCCCGCGCTCTGGATGCCTGAACTGCTTTTTCGATGATCAATTTTGCAGGTGCAGGATTTTCCTCAAAAAATGTTGTGAGATAATCGCTGGTAATAGAATCAACAACACCGCGCACCTCACTGTTGCCCAACTTTGTTTTGGTCTGGCCTTCAAATTGAGGTTCTTTCAGTTTAACACTTAAAACAGCGGTGAGGCCCTCTCTGGTATCCTCCCCTGACAATTTTTCATCATTATCTTTCAGCAGGCCATATCTCCTGGCATAATCATTGATCACTCTAGTTAATGCTGTTTTGAAGCCTGTTTCATGGGTTCCACCCTCCTGGGTGTGGATATTATTCACATAAGAATATATACTCTCAACAAAACCGGTGTGGTATTGGAGGGATATCTCCACAATTACCTCATCTTTTTTCACCTCAAAATAAAGGGGATCTTTGTGCAAAACCTCTTTATTTTTATTGAGTCCGCTCACAAAATCTGCTATACCACCCTTATGATGAAACTCCTTTTTACTGTCCTCCAGTTCATCGATCAAAATCAAGCGCAGCCCTTTGTTCAAAAAAGAGAGATCCCTGATGCGGGCAGATAAATATTCCTTATTGAACTCAGTAACTGTAAAAATCTCATCATCAGGAGTAAATCTTACACTTGTTCCTGTACTATCTGTAGCCCCGATCACCTTTAACTCAGATTTGATCTTCCCCCGCTCATATCTCTGCATATAGTGTTTCCCATCTCTTTTAACACTGATTTCCAGCCGACGGGAAAGGGCATTAACCACAGAAAGGCCGACACCATGCAGACCACCTGAAATTTCATAGCCATGTCCGCCAAACTTACCTCCAGCATGAAGAAGTGTCAAAGCGGCTTCAACTGCAGGTCTTCCTGTGCGTGGATGAATATCAACAGGTATCCCCCGGCCATTATCACTGACTGTAACACTGCCATCTTTATGCAAAATAATATTTATCGTGTCACAAAATCCAGCCATCGCTTCATCCACACTGTTATCGATCAATTCAAAAACAAGCTGGTGAAGCCCCCTAGCTGAAGTATTGCCTATATACATACCCGGGCGGCGGCGTACAGCCTCCATACCTTCTAATACTTCAATTTGAGTAGCATCATAACTATCATTATTTCTCATGTAATCGTTCTCCTGTTGCATTAATTCAGCCTCCCCTTATAGCTGCGGCAACATATTTGTATTCCAGATCAATTATAGCATATCTGAAAATTAAGGGAAAAAAAATTACCTACATCTAACAACCATGGGATCTTTTAGTTAATGTTTCAACAGAAATTGGGGTATATAAAATACTTTCATCTGTAATGATCACACTTCTTATTTTTTCTTTACTTCCTGCATAAAAAACATTTTTATCATCTGCAGCAAGGCTTAAATACTCTTTAGTTGCCTCACCTAGACTGCCATTCTCCAGATTAATAATCAGCACCACTTTTTTCAGAGGAACCATTACTTCTCCACCTATGTGCAGAAACATAATATATCCTCCCTTTTTAATAATTTTTCGGATTTACCATCGTGATATAACTGTTTAATGCCTTTTTCACCCCATATTCCTCTTTAAAAGTTGCGGTGGTTGTAGCAATCACCTGACTCCTTTTTTTCATTCCATCCAAAACCAAAACCCTGTGTTTTTCATCAAGTTCTGAAAAAACATCATCCAACAGTAAAACCGGCTCTGTTCTCTGTTCTGAAGAGAGCAGGTCACAATGTCCGATTTTTAAAGCCAGTGAAATTAACCTTTGTTCTCCCTGGGATGCGTAAAGGCGCGCCTCATGCTCATTTAAATACAAAATAAAATCTTCTCTATGCGGCCCTATTGTTGTAAACTTAACCTTACGGTCCGTAGGCCTCGCTTTTTTCAGTGCATCCAACAAAAGCTGTTGAAACTTTTCCAGTTCATCACTTTCTTTGAGTCCTTTAATCTGGGATTTATATTCTCCTTTTAATATTCTTCCCCTACTTAACTTTGTAAAAACTTCAGAACTAATATGAATTAGCTGAGAAAAAACAGAGATCCTCCTTTTCCAGATGCGTGCCCCGATAGATGACAACTGCTGTTCCCAGGGAAAAAGATCATTATCAGTGGTTTTTGCTCCTCTCAGTTGTTTGTTGCGCTGCAGTAAAACATTATTATAATAATGCAGGTCCTTATTGTGCTGAGGTTTTAATTGACTGACCACCAGATCAAGAAAATGCCTTCTTCCTGAGGGGCCACCTTTAACAAGTATCAGATCCTGGGGTGAAAAGATGACAACAGGTAGGTGTGATGAACAATTACCAGGTAAAACCTTTTTATTGTTTATTCTGGTTGTTTTTCTGCGCTGTTCTTTTTTATAAGCAACATCGATTGTATAATCCACCCCTTGAAGGCTGACAATCCCTTTAATTACGAAAAAACCAGACCCAAAGCGGACCAGGTTGTCATCACGGGCCTGGCGAAAAGAATAACCACTGCCAAGATAGTATATACTTTCTAAAAGATTGCTTTTTCCAGTACCATTTGCCCCAGTCAAAATAGTAAAATCTTCATCTGGTTTAAACTCCAGAGTTTCGTAATTACGAAAATTATTTAAGAATAGGT
>CAZZEY010000216.1:0-3049 GCA_964653445.1 uncultured Syntrophaceticus sp.
ACATAGTCAGCAGTGGCTGTGCCATCCAGCAGACCCTTGATTTCCCGGAATTGCCTCCTTACTTCTTCTACCATTTCGCCAGCAGCTTTACCAACAGCACCCATGGTCATAGCGCAGAAAAAGAAGGGCAGCATACCACCAATTAACAGACCAGAAATAACCTTAGGATCTAAGATGTCTATGGCTTGTATTCCGGCTACTTCTGCATATGCAACCATAAGAGCCAATGCGGTCAGGGCAGCAGCTCCAATGGCAAAGCCCTTACCGATAGCAGCGGTGGTATTACCAACTGCATCAAGTTTATCAGTGGTTTCGCGGACTGTTTCAGGTAATTCAGGAGTCATCTCAGCGATTCCGCCGGCATTATCAGCAATTGGTCCATAAGCATCAACTGCAACTACCATACCGGTGGTTGCCAGCATACCTACTGCAGCCAGAGCGATACCATATACGCCACCTGTAGTGTAAGCCAAAATAATTGCACCGCAGATCAAAATAATTGGAATAACTGTAGAGAACATACCTACACCCAAACCTTCAATAATAACAGTTGCTGGACCAGTTGTTGCTGCTTTGGCAATGCCCTGTGTGGGTTTGTATTCTGCAGCAGTATAGTATTGGGTTATAAAACCGATCAGAGTCCCGACTACCATACCACCCAAAATAGCCCAGAATAGGCCGAACTGATCAGGTGTAATTACACGTACAGCGAAGTAGGCAGCGATCAAAAGGATGATAGATGCAACAGTTGTTCCCATATTCAGTGCTTTAAGCGGATTAGACTTTTCATCGGTCTTAACGAAAAATGTACCGATAATGGAAGCAATAATACCAGCAGCAGCAATGATCATTGGCAGTAGAACACCGTTGAATCCTAATCCCAGCACACCCAGTGTCATGGCACTAATAATAGAACCAACATAAGATTCAAAAAGGTCAGAACCCATACCAGCTACATCGCCCACATTGTCACCTACGTTATCAGCGATTGTTGCCGGGTTTCTAGGATCGTCTTCCGGGAGTCCAGACTCTACCTTACCAACCAGGTCTGCTCCTACATCAGCGGCTTTGGTATAGATGCCACCGCCGACACGGCCAAATAGAGCAATAGAAGAACCACCCATGGCGAAACCATTTACTATAGTGGGATCTCTAAAGATGAGGTAAAGAATACCCAGACCCAGGAGTCCCAGACCAGTAACTGACATACCCATAACTGCTCCACCGGAAAATGCAATCCCTAAAGCTGCATTTTGTGAGGTGCGGGCAGCTTGGGTTGTTCTGACATTAGCTTTTGTAGCTACCTTCATACCTGCAAATCCTGCACCTGCAGAGCATAGTGCCCCGACCACAAAACAAATAGCGGTCTGCCATGAATCAGTAGGAAGTAATAACCCAAGTACCAGAAACACAACAACTACAAAAATAGCAATTGCAGTATACTGTTTTCTGAGGAAAGTCATTGCTCCATCAGCAATGTGGCCAGAAATCTCCATCATTGTCTTAGTTCCTGGATCTGCTTTGCTTACTTTACCTGCCAGGTAAACCGCAAAAAGCAGTGAGATCGCTCCGAGTGCTGGAGCATATGGAACTAAGCTTTGTAGATTATCCATTGTTTAAACAACTCCTATTCATTAGTGTATAAGTCATCAGATAGAAAAAGATAAAGTACATCCTGCATGAGCAGCTCAAGGGTATTTCCAATCACTTCGATATACCTTCAAGGTCAGCTCTCTGGAATCATACAGGTGTTTTTTCTTTATGGAACCCATAAATATCGTATTCTGCTTTATCATGAGCACACCTCCCTTCTACGCGTTGAGCCACCTTGGGTAAGTACGACACCTACAAAAGTCCCTGCAGTATATGGTATATTTTTGAATGGAAAAGTCAACAATTCATCTGACTTCAGTCTAACTCATTCGTTCAGGCTTCACAAGTTCCTAAATTATATCAATACAGTCCAATCGGCGTTTGTTATGACATCATTTGGGTGTTTCTTAAAAATAGTTTATCACATGTTTTCCACTGGCTGCTGTGGCAGATTGCTTGAGCAGTTGGTCAGCTGAGTAAGATTTATGTTATAGTACACTGTCATTTAAGCAAATTTTATTGAAATTTACAAGACCTGCACATTAATCCGTAAAAACAACCTCGAATATACACCCGAGGCCAGGAGTTTTGTATATTATCCCTAGCTACTAATTATAAAATATTTCCATGCATATTACAATGGTGAGTCAGTGTGAGCCTGTGTCAAGATCTTGAGAGTCAGGGAGTCAGGGGGACGGTGATTTTGACTCTAGAAAGGCGGCCGGACTGCCAAAGGCACGGGGACTTTGGCTGGTTAAGCATTGGACACCACCCACCTTCCTAGACCAGTTAGATGGGCAATTTGACAGACGGTAACCCCATCTTCTTCCGCCAATGTGCGTTTCACTAAAGAAGCTTATCACATTATAATCTCATTTCATCCTCTTCCCGCTGCTTTTTTTGTTTGAGCCAACTGCTTACAAAATAACAGATCAGAACAAATAGGGTGCCGAAAGCGGCCCAAATAATCCACCCAGGAAACTTAGATGCAGTTCTTGCTGTATCGGTTTTCTTGGGAACTGTAACTTCTTTTTTCTCTTCGATGGTTGTGGAAAGTGGGATCTCTCGCTCATAGTATTCGCCGTACTCATCCTCATAGGATAAGAGCAGTTTCCCTGTGACCTTGCCCAGTTGTTCGGATTCTACTCGAAAATTGGCGGTTCCTGTTTTGGTCTCGCCGGGGGGAATACTGCCGACAAGAACGCTGCTGCCGCTGCTGAGTCCGGGTATTTCAAATTTCAAGAGGGCGTTATAGATGGTGCTTTTGCCGAGATTCATCAGAGTCATCGTAAAAGATGGCGTGTCTCCCTGGGTCACTCGAAGGGGAAGAGAAGGCTCTTCATAGTTAAGGCGTACAGGTTGGCGCACTTGCAGAATAATGCGGTCAGAGGCGCTGATGGCATTGCCATTGCTGTCCTCATATTCCATGGTAATGGTGGCAGGGTGTGGTTTGGAC
>CAZZEY010000217.1:0-3049 GCA_964653445.1 uncultured Syntrophaceticus sp.
GGAGTAAATATGACCAACTCTCCAGTTTGGGTCTGTATTCATCCAATTGGGAAACTGGTAATAGCTCACCTCGAATTTTGTTCTTTTCCCTAACAGTAATATCAGGTGAAAGAGAGGAAATCAAAAATACTAAACCCAAATGATGCTGCCCTACCGGTGTCTGCTCATCATTGAGAAATCCCAGGAATCGGTAAGAATGGTGTCCTGGGAAATTGACCTCTTCTTTTAGTTCCCTATTCAGGTTAGAAATAATCAGTTTCCTGAAAACCTGTGTGGGAACTGGATTGATATGACCGCCCAGGCCAAAGGAATACTGATCAAGAAGCCTTTTTTCACCTGTGGCTTTGATGCGCTGATAAACAAAAACTTTCTCTTTGTATCTGAGCACCAAATAAACGATCAACTGTTTCCAACTGGGATCATGTTCCACCAAATCTCGTTCCTTAAAAACCCCTTTTTCAGCAAACAGGTTCCAGAGTGCAGTATCTGTACCCTCCTTGAAACCTTGAAAATTAACATTGTTCGATAGCAGATGTTCTTTAGCAACAACAAGTATTTTCTCTGACAAGGTGACAGCCCTTTCTTAGGTTTTCCTGTTACCTTCTCTTTTTTTAACCAAGATTCCTGCCGGTATTAAAAACCCCTCCCTATTTGGGAGGGGTTAAAACAGCAACATATCACCAATGGAATTATACCGCGGTGCGATGTGGAATACTAAAATTTTTATCTATGGCTTTATTGTAAAGATCCACATACTCCTTAGCTGACCTCTCCCAGGAAAAGTCGCTTCTCATCCCCTTTTCCATCAGACGTTTCCACTGATCCTGTTTGTTGCGGTATATGTCAACAGCACGCTCAATGCTCCGCAGCAGTTCCTGGGATTGATAGGGTTTAAAGGCAAAACCATTCCCCTTACCTGTTTGTTCATTATAATCCTCAATAGTATCAGAAAGTCCCCCTACTGAACGAACCACAGGGATTGTCCCGTACCTGAGGCTGATCATTTGGCTAAGCCCACAGGGTTCGAAACGAGATGGCATGAGGAATATATCAGAACCTGCGTAAATTTTCTGGGCCAGTTCAATATTGAATCCGATGTTAGCTGTGGTCTGCTGAGGGTACCCCATTTTAAACTCTGTAAACTGCTTCTGCAGGTGGTCCTCCCCACTTCCCAACAGTACAAACTGAACCCCCAGATCCATAAGTTTATCAAATATGTCAATGATCAAACTGAGACCTTTCTGATCCACAAGCCTGGTAATTATGCCTAAGAGAGGAGTATCACTTTTCGGTAAACCCATTTCTTTCTGTAGAGCGTATTTGTTTTCTTTTTTTGAATCAATACTATCGACTGAATAATTCTTGTAGATATATTTATCTGTGGCCGGATTCATCTCTTCATAATCGATTCCATTCACTATCCCATATAGATCCTGGGCTCTTTTACGCAGCAATCCATCCAAGCGCTCTCCAAATTGAGGAGTTTGTATTTCCAGGGCATATTTCTTGCTCACAGTATTAATCAGATCTGCATAGATCAAACCAGCTTTCATAAAACTAACCATACCGTAAAATTCCAGTTGTTCAGGATTAAAATACTCATCTCCTAATCCTACCAGTCTTAAAACATTTTTCGGGAAAGTACCCTGATGTTGAAGATTATGAATGGTAAACAATGAGGCAATCTTTTGGTAATAAGGATCTTCTGCATACTTTGTCTTTAATGCCAGTGGAATCAATCCGGTATGCCAGTCATTACAGTGTATAATATCTGGCTGAAAGTCAATTTGCGGCAGCATATTGAGCACTGCCTTACAGAAAAAGTTATACCGCTCGGCTTCATCACCATAGCCATAGATGCCATCACGGTAAAAGTACTTGTAGCTGTCTACCAAATATACTGGTACTTCTACTTTTTTCCCCATTAAAGTTGTCTTTTTAAGAATACCTGTTTCCAGATGATGATCCATTTCTACAGGATAATCCAGCAGATGCTCTTCTTCTTTTATCTGTTTGTATTTAGGTATAGCAATGCGTACATCATGTCCCAAATGCTTTAATGCCTTGGGTAAGGATCCCGCTACATCTGCAAGCCCGCCAACCTTGGCAAAAGGGGTAAGCTCTGCTGAAGTAAACAGGATTTTTAGTGAATCTGCTGCCACACTAACTCCTCCTTTTCCCGGTTGACTTGAATAGAAGTATCTCTTATATATTGTGCTGCTGATTCAGGTGGGGTTGGGTTAATGATAATTCCTGTTCCCCATTCAAACCCCGCAACAATGGTTAGACGAGGGAGAATCTCCAAATGCCAGTGGTAATAAGGAGCATTACCCTCACCTGAAGGAGCACTGTGTAGGACCATATTATAGGGCGGATTATTCAATGAACCTATGATCTTCTGCATAGTTTCTTGAACAATCTCAGCCAATCTCGTAACTTGTCCATTATTGAGGGAGGCAAAATCAGCTTGATGCTCTTTTGGTATAATCCATGTTTCAAAAGGAAAACGAGAAGCATAAGGACAAAATGAGACAAAATCTTGATTTTCTACTGCTATACGTTCACGTTCCTTTACCTCATGGTTGAGCATATCACAATAAATACATTTCCCCTGCTGTGCGTGATAATCTTTAGCTCCTTTTAATTCTTCATCAATAACAGGAGGGATTAAAGGTGTGGCAATCAACTGACTGTGGGGATGTTCCAAGGATGCGCCAGCAACAGATCCCTCATTTTTGAATATCTGGACATATTTGATTCCTTCCTGATTGATCACTGCTCTGTAGCGATCGATCCACATTTGAAAAATTTCTCTTACCTGATCTAGAGAGTGTTCTTCTAATGAAGCATTATGATCTGTTGATTCTATCAAAACCTCATGTGCACCTGACCCCGGCCGAGTCAAATAAAAGTTCTGTTTATATGTCTCTGTTGTCCCAGGTTTTAAAGCAGGGAAAAGATTAGGTACAACTCTGACCCACCAACCGGAGCTGTTTTCTTGTGTCCCTTCTTTACGGTATGCGGCAATCTCTGGTGGGGTTTTACTTTC
>CAZZEY010000218.1:0-3042 GCA_964653445.1 uncultured Syntrophaceticus sp.
CCAGGTGAAAAAGTTTTGGTCAGATCACACGGAGCTGCACCAGAGGTTTTTGAGCAGGCAGATGATAGTAAGATTACAATTATTGATGCCACTTGTCCCTTTGTTAAACGCATTCAGAGGCAGGCAGCTGACCTGGTTCGTCAGGGATACCAGGTTGTGATTATAGGACAGGAAGACCATCCTGAAGTTAAAGGTATTTTAGGTTGGGCCGGTGGTGGGGCAGTTGTTATTCAAGATACAGCTGATCTGGACAAAATTGAGTTGAATAAGAAAAAGATTGGCATTCTTGCCCAGACCACCCAGAACAGAGCGCATTATTTTACAGTTGCCAGGGAAATGTTGGGTAAATCTCAGGAAATGCGTATCTTTGATACTGTTTGTCATGCTAGTCTGGCAAGACAGGAAGAAGCGACTGAGATAGCTAAGCAAGCAGATGTTATGTTGGTTATTGGTGGTAAAAACAGTGCTAATACAAGACAGCTTGTGGGTATATGCCAAAATTATACAAAGACATATCATATTGAAGACAAAAATGAATTAACTCCTGAAATGCTGCAGGGAGCAGTTGTGTTAGGGGTAACTGCTGGGGCATCGACCCCAGATTGGATAATTGAGGAGGTTATTGAAAGAATGACAATGTTTGACGAAATGGAAAAAATTAATGAGGGCGAGGTTGAGCCCACTACTACCACTGTGGATGATCAACCGGAAACAGTGGTTGATGAAGCTCCTGCAGCCAGCCAGGAAACAGCAGAACCCGGCCAGGAGGAGATGATGAATCTGGAGCTGGGTACACCCCGCCAAATCAAGCAGGGTGACCTGATCAATGGGGTTGTTGTTCAGGTCAGAGATGATGAGGTCCTGCTCGATATCGGTGGTAAATCTGAGGGAGTTATTCCGCGCCGTGAACTTTCTCTGAAAGATTCTGATGATGTTCTTGAGAACATCAAGGTGGGGGATGAGTTAGATGTCTATGTCCTGCGTGTTGATAATGATGAGGGACATCTAATCCTCTCCAAGAAACGGGCAGATAGGATTAAAGCGCTGGAATATCTTGAGCAAGCCATGGAGGATAAAACAGAACTTTCAGGGGAAGTTGTCCGAGTGGTTAAAGGTGGACTGCTTGTGGATGTATGCGGGATCCGGGGGTTTGTTCCTGCTTCTCTGATCGAACGCGGTTATGCTGGAGAACTGGAAAAATACCTGGGAACTACCTTGCGTCTGCGGGTAATTGAATTTGACCGCAGTAAAGCCAAGGTCGTACTTTCTCAGAAGGCAATTCTTCAGGAGGAATTTATTGAAGCCCAGAAAAAACTCTGGGATACAATAGAGGCTGGACAGATACGAAAAGGCACTGTTAGACACCTAACCAATTTTGGTGCTTTTGTGGATCTGGGTGGTGTTGACGGGCTTTTACATATTTCAGAGCTATCCTGGGGCCGGGTAAAACATCCCTCTGATGTTGTTCAGGAAGGGGACGAAATTGAGGTTTATGTGCTTTCAGTGGATAAAGAAAACAAGCGCATTTCTTTAAGCCTCAAACAGGTTAAAGGCAATCCCTGGGATACGGTAGATGAGCGTTTTGAAGTAGGAGAAATTGTTACAGGTAAAGTAATGAGGACAGTATCTTTTGGTGCTTTTGTAGAATTGGAACCCGGTGTGGAGGGGCTTGTTCATATATCCCGCTTGGCTAACTACCATGTGGCAAAACCGGAGGATGTTGTCAATGCTGGTGATGAGGTTCAAGTAAAAATATTGGATATCAACAAAGATGACCAGAGAATCAGCCTGAGCATCAAAGATGCTGTAGATAATAGATATGCCAACAAGGAAAATGCACAAGAAAAAGTAGAAAAGGATGAAAATAATAATTCTGGAGTAGGCGTTAATTTGGGTGAGGTATTTGGAGATTTATTGACGAGAGCCGAGCAAAAGTAAATCTTTTGGGGGGGCGGTATCATGCCGGTTTATAGTTTTACCTGCAGCAAGTGTGGAAAAGATTTCACTAAACTGGTAGCAATTAAGGACAAGGAGCACCTTACATGCCCTGAATGTGGGTGTGATGATTTGAAGCAGGTTTTTGGAAGATTTAATTATGTCAAAATTACCAAGAAATATAATCCTGGTTGTAATGCTGCCAGCAATTGTGTGCAGGCCAAACGATATGGCTGTGGAAAGTATGCAGAAAACCCCATAAAAATGCCCTCATCCTAAGGAGCAGAGATGGATGCCGCAGGAATTATTTTAGCTGGAGGAAAAAGTTCACGCTTTAAGGGAAATAAGGCATTTGCGCATATATCTTCTCAGCGGATAATTGACAGGGTTATCCATGTTTTAAAAGCGGTTTTTTCCAAAATTATTATAGTGACCAATACACCAGAGGATTATCAGATATATAATGTTGACATGGTAATGGACATTCTTCCAGGCAGAGGCCCTTTAGGCGGGATCCATGCGGGTCTGATAGCATCTCCCTTTGAACTAAGTTATGTTACAGCATGTGACATGCCTTTTATCAATCAGAAGATGATTGAGTATTTGGTTGAACAGGCTGACCCTGATGTGGATGCTGTAGTTCCTGTAATCGGGGGATATGCTGAACCCTTATCTGCTGTTTACCGGAAAACCTGTATAAAGCATATTGAGTGTGTGCTATTGGATGAGATCTACCAGGTAAAATCCTTTTATCGCTATATTAATGTCAAGTATATTCCAGAAAAAGAACTTGCGGAAATCAGAGAGTTCCTGATAGGCAGGATTGTCTTTGTTGTTATACCATAAGAGAATAGTTGGTATCGCTATATACGCCATACCCCTAACCCATGTCATCGGGTCCCTCGCCATGTCGTAAAAGTGCCTTATCCCGGTTAATTTTGCTGAAAAGAACGGGTAATATCGGTTCATAACTCTGGAGTATTCTCCCTTTACTCCATAGTCTTCTAATACCCCGCCCCTTGCATGGTAACCGGCTTCCAGAACTCTTCTCTCAAACTCATCTGGACGGAGTTCTAATACGTTAATATCTTCTTCTCCTACCTCTTC
>CAZZEY010000219.1:0-3039 GCA_964653445.1 uncultured Syntrophaceticus sp.
ACCTTTGCTCTATTGCCAATAAACCACAGCACCTCCTTACCCTTTATTCTTATTCAATCATTCAATGTGTTTTCCTGCCCTTCCTGTCTGTTATGAAGAATTCCATTTCTTTTTACAGTCCTTCTGTTTTTGGACCCATGTTTTTACTGAACAGTTTGAGTAATTCTACAACAACAAGGGGTATCAGGGCAAATCCGATCACCACTGCCCAGTCACTGGCCCGCAGTAATGTCGTATCAAAAAATCCTCTGAGGAACGGTACAAAAATCACAGCTGCTGTTAGTGCAGCAGAAGCGAAAAATGCATAGATCAAACTGCGGTTGCTTGCAACTCCAAGGTTAAAGATGGAATGCTCCATACTCCTCGCATTAAATGAATGCACAAGCTGCAGCAAAGCCATAGTGCTAAATGCCATGGTGTGGGCTTCTGGCAGTGTTCGCCCCCAACTAAGTGCCAGTAAATATACCGCCAGGGCCAATAATCCAATCATTATTCCCTGCCATACGATCTTGACACCCATTCCCCCTGCAAATACACCTTCGTTTGGCTTTCTGGGGGTCTGCTTCATTATATCGCTTTCTGCCGGTTCAACACCAAGTGCCAGTGCTGGCAATCCGTCTGTAACCAGGTTGAGCCACAAAATCTGAATGGCGGTCAGTGGACTGCCGACACCAACCAGGATGGATGTAAATATAGTAATAATTTCCCCAATATTACATGAAAGCAGGTAATGGATTGATTTACGTATATTACTGTAGATTGTGCGGCCCTCTTCTACAGCACTAACAATGGTAGCATAGTTATCATCCATCAGCACCATACTTGATGCCTCTTTTGCAACCTCTGTTCCGGTGATTCCCATTGATACTCCAATATCCGCACGTTTTAAAGCTGGGGCATCATTAACACCATCACCGGTCATCGCAACCACATGATTATGAGACTTTAAAGCTGTGACAATGCGCAGTTTATCTTCTGGTGATACCCTGGCGAAAACTGTAGTATCAGTTACTGCCTGTTTCAATTCTTCATCATCCATCTTCTGCAGCTGTTCACCACTAACTGCATGATCTCCATCCTGCCAAATACCCAATTCTCTGGCAATAGCCACCGCTGTATCCCGATGGTCCCCGGTTATCATCACGGTACGGATACCTGCACCCTTACTGACATCTACCGCGTCTTTGACCTCAGGTCGGGCAGGATCAATCATCGAAAAATACCCGATAAATGCCATTTCATTTTCTACCTGATCAGAGTGAGGTTTTTCCGGAACCTCACTCCACTCCCTCACAGCCAGAGCAAGCACACGCTCCCCATTGGAAGCCCATTTAGAGTTTATCTCTAACAGATGTTTGCGTTCATCTTCTGTTAGTTGTTCCACAGCCGTTCCCCTGGCAATTTTGCTGCACCGTGCCACCAGTATATCAGGAGCACCCTTTGTGAAGGAATATATTTTATCATCAATCTTATAAAAAGTGGTCATCATCTTACGGCCGGAATCAAATGGGATTTCTGCCAATCTTGGAGACTCTTTCTCCAGCTCCGCTTTTCTCAGACCTGTTTTTGCTGCTGCAACAACCAGTGCCCCCTCTGTAGGATCTCCTATTACCCGCCATGTTCCATTTGCCTTTTGTAGTTCGGCATCACTGCACAGAAGGCCACCCATCAGCATAAACATCAGGTTTTTGTTGGATAGAGGTACAACTGCTTCTCCTAAATCATCCTTAAAATGGCCATCAGGCTCGTAACCAACTCCAGTTACCGCATAGTTTTGGCCATTAGAATAAATGTGTGTAACAGTCATCTCATTTTTCGTCAGAGTGCCTGTTTTATCAGAACAGATAACAGTTACAGTACCCAGTGTTTCCACCGCAGGAAGCCGTCTGACCACAGCACTGCGGCGACTCATCCTGGTCACTCCCAAAGCTAAAACTATGGTCACCACTGCAGGGAGGCCTTCTGGAACCGCAGCCACTGCCAGACTGATAGCGATCATAAACATTCCCAACAACTCTTCTCCCCGCAACAGTCCAGTGATGAATACAACTACAACAATAACCCCGGCCATAATGCCCATAATCTTACCCAACTCACCAAGACGGCGCTGCAGTGGAGTTGTTTCCGGTGGGGTTGCTTGAATAAGCTCTGCAATCTTACCAAGCTCTGTGTCCATCCCTGTAGCTACCACAACACCCCGGCCACGGCCTGTAGTAATTGTGGTACCCATAAAACCCATATTTTTACGGTCACCAACCCCTACTTCATCCTGGTCTATTTGCGCGGTATCTTTTTCAACAGGTACAGATTCCCCGGTTAAAGCAGCTTCATTAGCATGCATCGATACACTTTCAGTGAGCCTAATATCCGCAGGAAGTGAATCTCCTGCTTCTAACAACACAACATCACCTGGTACTAAGGACTCTACATTGACCTCACTAATAACCCCGCCACGGATCACTTTTGCAGTGGGTTTGGTCATCTTCTGCAAAGCCTTTAGAGCCTCTTCCGCCTTATGCTCCTGGTAAACACCAAGAACAGCATTGAGGACAACAATAATCATGATCACAGCGGAATCAGCCCACTCACCCACTAATCCAGAGATAACTGCAGCCACAATTAGTATCAGCACCAATACTTCTTTCATCTGATCAATAAACATTGATAAAATGCTGCGCGCAGGGGGTTCCTTCAGAGCATTGGGGCCATATTCACTAAGACGTTTTTCAGCCTCCTCAAGCGACAGACCCTGGTGTGGATCTGTGTCTAACACCTCTCCCACCTTTCCCAGGTCCATCCCATACCACTTCTGTTCTTTCATCTTCTACCTCCTTGATTAATTAATTAAAATTTCGTTCAGGCAGAGAATTTCATTTGATTTCTGTTTCCCATAATTCTTAAATTAGTAATCCTCATGACTTCATTTTTTATCATCCCCTGTTTAATAAAAAAACCTTTGCCTGAATTAAATTCAAGCAAAGGTCTTGCTCGGATCTCTCCGCAGGTAAAGCGGGCTTGGAAATCTCCGGGATGTCGCCT
>CAZZEY010000220.1:0-3031 GCA_964653445.1 uncultured Syntrophaceticus sp.
CAGGTAATGTTTTGATAATCTCAATCAGCTTATTGCGCAGTGCTTCCATGGCCATACATCCTTTCTTTGTTGAGATTCAGGATGTATTGTTACCCATAAGGCTTGAATGTATCCCTTCAAATAATTACCCTCTCTTGGTGAGCATAAATACTAAGCCTCTTCCCCCGTACAAATCCCAGCACAGTAATGTTCAGCTTCTCTGCCAGCTGTAAGGCGAGATCTGTGGGTGCAGACCGAGAAATCAGGATTGGCACTCCCATACGAGCTACCTTAAGCAGTATTTCTGAGGAAACACGGCCACTAAAGATGATCACTTTGTCATCCTTTGATATTCCCTCCAGGAAGCACTGGCCGTGGATTTTATCCAGGGTGTTGTGGCGGCCGATATCCTCTTGAAAAATAAGTATTTCTTCCCCTTTGGCCAGTGCGGCATTATGGACTCCACCTGTGCGCTGAAAAAGATGTGATCTTTCCTGGAGTTCATTGGCCAGTTTCAGTGCTGTCTCCACTTTCACCTGCAGTTGAGAATGGACTGGAGAGGGGAGGCCAATTCCCTCCGCGGATACACTGGTTCCGCTGCCCCCCGCACTGGGGGTAATGCAGCGTTTTACAGTTAATCGGTTCAAAGGGGAAAAATCAGTATTGGTCCTAATATAAGCTGCACCTTGTTCTTGATCCATGTCTACTGAGATAATATCCTGCCGCTTTTTTAATACCCCTTCAGCACAAAGAAAACCCACTGCCAGGTATTTTTGGTCCCGGGGTGAACAGACCAGTGCTGCCACTTCAGTTGAATTAACATATATGTTCAGTGTTGTTTCCCTGACTATTAGATCTTCTTGACTCCGGGGGGTTCTTTCATCCACTTTAATGATCCTGTATGGTGTTGTCAGCCCGGAATAAGCTCTGCTCATATCAACAGACTCCTTTCCCCAAATCACCATTACTATAAACTATTTCTCCATTAACCAAAACCAGTTCCACCCTGGTGCGCCAGTCAAAGGGATGGCCGCTGAGAACGATGATATCAGCATCTTTTCCCGGTTCAAGGCTTCCCACCCGGTCTGCTATACCTAAAATCTGTGCGGGGTTGATAGTGATGGCTTTCAGGGCTTCATTCTCATCCATTCCTCCTTTGACAGCCAGTGCCGCCAGGAGAGGTAGATATTGTATGGGCACAATGGGGTGGTCTGTTATAATAGCTACTTTAATGCCCGCTCTGGCAAGGATGCCTGCTGTTTTAAGGCTGTTGTCTTTCAGCTCAACTTTGGCTCTGGAGATCAATGTGGGGCCTATAACAGCTGGAATATTTCTTTTCTTGAGTTCCTCAGTTATTTTATATCCTTCTGTAGCATGCTGCAGGATGGCCTTGATGTTAAATTCATCAGCGATCCTGAGGCCTGTGAGGATGTCATCGGCCCGGTGAGCATGGATGAGTAAAGGAATTTCCCTTGAAATAACAGGGAGCATGGCTTCCATTTTGAGATCTCGGTCAGGGAGTTTATCTGGATCTTTTTTTCCTAGCTTTAGTTTTTCTGCGTAGTTTTTTGCAGATACCAGTGTTTCCCTCAGTAGTGCTGCTGTTGCCATACGGGTGGTGGGCATCTTTTTTTGAGTTCCATAAACCCGTTTTGGATTTTCACCAAAAGCCGCTTTTAGACCAGCTGGATTTTTAAAGACGGCTTGGTCAACGGTTTTAGCTGAGGTTTTCAGCACTGTACTCAATCCGCCGAGCACATTGGCGCTTCCCGGTCCGGTCATTACAGTGGTCACTCCACCCTGTACAGCATCGGCAAAGGCCAGATCCTCCATATTGACCGCGTCTATGGCTCGCAGATGGGGAGTAATAGGGTCAGATATCTCATTGGTATCATCACCCTCAAAATAAATTTCCTCATAGATACCTGTATGGGTGTGGGCATCTATGAATCCCGGCAGGACAAATTTGCCTGAAACATCAATGACCCGGGCTCCATCAGGTGGAACCGGGTCCTGTGATAGGGCAGATATTTTTTTCTCATTAACCACAACAGTGCCCTTTTCATAAACCTGTCCTGCCATGGTTAGTACTTTTCCATTGACAAGTGCAAGCAAGTGATGTTCCTCCTATTAATCTAATTAATCTAATATATTCCCAGGCGGTAAAAGCCGCCTGGGTCGTCTAAATTCTAGTATTTCCTACCTCTCTATTAAACTCCTCAGGAGTGCCAAGTTGTCCATGTCTTCTTTTAACTCCGAACCCTTAGGGGTTTCCAGGAGCATAGGTAGGGAGTTGAGCTCTAGGTTGTTAACTATCCAGCGAAAACCTTCCAATCCGATCTGTCCCATACCTATGTGTTCATGGCGGTCACGGTGTGATCCCAGTTCTCCTTTGGAGTCATTGAGATGAACAGCCTTGAGCTTCTCAAAGCCTATGATCTCATCGAACTCGCGGAAGGTTTTTTCACAGGCATCTACTGTGCGCAGGTCATAACCGGCAGCAAAAATATGGCAGGTGTCCAAACAGACCCCCAGCCTTTCCGGGTAATAGCAGCCGCTGATCAGTTCCGCCAGGTGCTCAAACCTTCCTCCTAAAATGGAACCCTGGCCGGCTGTAGTCTCAAGAAGCAGCATTACCCTTAAGTGTTCGGTCCTCTTTATAACTTCATTAAGTGCATTGATAACATGGGTAAGCCCCACCTTTTCACCTACTCCAGAGTGTGCGCCTGGGTGCATCACAAGGTAGGGGATCCCTAATGAGGTGCAGCGTTCCACCTCAACTATCATGGCCTCCAGAGATTTTGACCAGAGCTCCTCATTAGGAGAGGCCAGATTGATCAGATATGAGTTATGGGCCACCACAGGATATATGCCTGTTTCCATGAGGGCCTGTTGAAAATTTTTGATATCTTGTTCAGTAAGATCTTTTGCTTTCCATCTGTTAGCATTCTTTACAAAAACCTGAATTGTGTCACAACCGGCTTTTTGCCCTCGCCGGACAGCTTGATACATACCACCGGCGATTGACATATGTGCCCCAAATGGCACAAAC
>CAZZEY010000221.1:0-3008 GCA_964653445.1 uncultured Syntrophaceticus sp.
TCACCTACGTGTCAGATCAGACCAAAAAAACCTCAATCCGGATGTGTGAGGTTTTTTTGATAATTAAGATACATTTTGTCATATTTTTAAAATGTTAAATAATGAAGGAAAACGGAAATTTATCTCCTGCCATAATTCCTGATGCTGATTATTATCAAAATTGTATAATTTTGATAATTTCAATAGGTAAGGCATATCTTTCAGTATATCAACAACACGAAAATCTGAATAGCCATGCTGTTTTATTCCTAACAGTTCTCCTGGTCCTCTTAATACCAAATCATGCTCTGCAACTTGAAACCCATCATGGCAATTTACCATAATCTTGACCCGCTCGATCGCCTCCCTGGTGCCGGGATTCCCAATTAAAACACAATAGCTCTCCTGAGTTCCTCTACCCACTCGGCCTCTTAACTGATGGAGTTGAGCCAAACCAAAACGCTCTACACCCTCAATTATAATTACTGAGGCATTGGGCACATCGATCCCTACCTCAATCACCGAAGTGGCAACAAGGAGATCCACCTCTCCTTTTCGGAAATCATTCATTACACTTTCTTTTTCATCTATTTTCAGTTTCCCATGAATAAGACCCACATTAAATTCAGAAAACTCCCCGCATAACTCTTGATACCTTTTTTCTGCTGCTTCCACAGCAATATGTTCAGATTCCTGAATCAGTGGGCACACAACATAGACCTGCCGTCCTGCATCCAGTTCTTTTCTAACAAAATCATAAACCCTCGCCTTTTCTGCAGCAGGCAGAAAAAATGTTTTTATTTTTTTCCTTCCCGGGGGCAGTTCATTGATAACAGATAAATCGAGGTCCCCATAAACGGTCAAAGTCAGACTGCGGGGAATAGGGGTTGCAGTCATAATTAGGACATCTGGAGCAGCAGCTTTAGATAATAAACGATCCCTCTGTTGTACCCCGAATCTGTGCTGCTCATCGATTACTACTAACCCCAGATGATTAAAAACAACATCATCTTCCAAGAGAGCATGGGTACCGATCACTATATCGGTCACCCCGTTTCTTATTGATTGAAGGCACTGTTCTTTTTCCTTTTTACCTAAAGAACCGGTGAGAATATCCACATTTACCCCTAAACCGGCAATCAGCTTACTGATTCCTAAAAAATGCTGTTCTGCAAGGACCTCTGTGGGAGCCATCAGCACACCCTGAAAACCCGATGCAACCACAAATAACAGCGCGTATAGGGCCACAACAGTTTTTCCGCAGCCCACATCACCCTGCAATAAACGGTACATCCTTTTTTGGCAGGAAAGATCATTTTTTATTTCAGTGATAACCTGTTGTTGGGCTTTTGTAAGAGCATATGGAAGTTTGTTTAAAAAATCATCTGGTAGAGTGGTTTGAGGAACGCGTGGTACTCCCTCTTCACAGATCCGCCCATGAATCCTGGTCAAACCCGTTTGAAAAAGAAATAGCTCCTCATAAACCAAACTTTCCCGCGCCTTTACCAGGTGATCATTATCTGTGGGAAAGTGGATCTCCATTAATGCCTGGGATACAGGCATTAGATCTAATTGCCTGCTCAATTCTTGAGGAAGGTTATTATTAATTAATTTCGCATACTTTTTTAAATTTTGATAGATAACTCGTCTCAGAAAACGCTGGCTCAAATTCTCTGTGGTACTGTAGATGGGTACAATACGCCCTATATGTACTGGGTTCTTTAAACTTCCGGTCTCATAATCAGCAACAGAAATCTCATACCCGTAAAGATTTCGCTCAACCTTTCCGGTAACAGCAATAGGTAACCCTCTGTGCAGAGATCTTTTTAAAAAAGGTTGGTTAAACCACAATGCTGTGCAGCTGCCATGGCTCCCTTGTATATGAACCCTCAGCAGGCTCAAATTGCGCCGCAGTTTTACCTCTTCAAACCTTTCAACTCTGCCGCAAACTGTTATTTGGTCACCATTTGTTACTCCATTAAGGTTTTCATTGATGCGCCTGTCTTCATAGCGTCTGGGAAAATAATAGAGCAGATCAAAAAGATTATAAATACCAATTTTATGAAATAGCTTTGCTCTCTTTTCCCCAATTCTCGGCAGAGAAGACACATTTATTTCAGCCAGTTGTTTTCCTGTTAACAAGTTATCTCTGTTAATTTGTATCCCACTCCCTATTCCACACTGATCAGGAAATAATAAAGAGGCTGTCCTCCTTGATGTGAGTCTACTTCCAACTCCGGATAGGCTGCTTCAATCTGCTCAATGACATTTTCCACAGTCTCACTGGTCACATCCTCGCCCCAGTAAATAGTTACCAGTTCATCATCAGAATCAACCATTTTATTCAGTAATCCAAGCACAACACTCTCCTGTGATGTGCCCGCAGCAGCTATCTCCCCCTGATAAATCCCAATCAAATCTCCCTCTTTAATCTCCTGTTCACCAAGCATAGCGTCTCTGACAGCAAAGGTCACTTCTCCTGTTTTAATCTCCTGAAGTTGTTTGCTCATCCGGTTCCTGTTTTCTTCAAGGGTCATTGAGTCATTAAATAGCAGCAGAGCACTGATCCCTGCGGGAATACTTTTCGAAGGGATAACCTCAACAGGGATATCCACAAGGTCTTGAGCCTGTTTTGCAGCAAGAATCAGGTTTTTATTATTGGGGAGTATCAGCACCTGTCGCGCATTGGTCTCCTTGATAGCTCTCACAAACTCCTCAACAGGAGGATTCATAGTTTGGCCGCCTTCAATTACCTGCTGCACTCCAAGATTGAAAAAGAGCTCTCTGATTCCTTCACCACACCCCACAGCAACAATACCGAACTCCAGCATATCTGAGCCATTAGGATTTGTATCAGCGCTATTAACAACAGCCTGATCTGCCTGATCAGCCTTCCACTGATCATACATATTATCAATTTTGATATCATGCAGTGTTCCATACTGCAGACAGTATTCTAAAACCCTTCCCGGATTATTGGTATGGATATGCACTTTGATATATGATCCGGCACACCCTGTTACCAAACT